>NZ_JADDIL010000065.1:0-55259 GCF_020826795.1 Microtetraspora sp. AC03309
GTTCGGGGGTGGTAGCGGTGTTCGGGGCGGCGGCTGCCACGGCGGGACCCCGGGCGGGTGGGCGGGATGGCCAGGGAAGGGGGCACAGAAAGCGGCGACCACGGAAACCGGACATAGGGGACGGAAACCGGGCGGCGAGAGAACACGGCACGGGGCGGGCGACGGAGAGAAGTCCCGTCAAGGGTTAGATCAGGAAGCGGAGAGCGCGCGTCTGCGGGCGGCTGCTCGGGCTCTGGTGGCGGACTGGCCGGAGTTGAGCGCGCGGGAGCGTAACCGGCTCGGGCTGCTGCTGTCCGGGCGGGTCGTGTAGGACAGTAGCGAGGCTACCCCCGCCGTGTGGGATCGGCGGGGGTAGCGGCGTTGCCGGGGTGTCAGGCGGTTGCGTAGGGCGTGACGGGGTCGATGATCACTCGCTCGTTGATGGGCGGGAGGGACTTCCTGCGGCCCCGACCGATCGGGACGGCGGTCACGGTGGCAAGGAGGGTGATGATCTCCCTCTTGCGGCCTCGGCTCAGACTGGCCCAAGTGGCGGCGGTGTCGTCGCTGGTGAGGAACACGGCGAGCGGGCTTTCCCCCGTCGCGGCCTTCAACTGCTCGTTGATGCCGCTCACCAGGCGGTCGGCCTCTTCACACGTCTCCTGGAAGGTCTCCTCATCGATGCCCCCACGCGCGTACATCTTCCCGGCGTTCTTCTTGCGGGCCTCGATCGCGATCACTTCGGCGCGTAGGGCGGCGACGTCCACCGTCGCGCGCTGAGGCAACAGGTCGGCCAGATCCGGCCGTGACAGCCGTTCGATCATGACGGCCTCTACCCATCGGTCGGTCTCCTCGGCGGGGGTGCTGCAATGCCCGCCCGCGCGGCACCGGTAGATGGGGAGTCCCTGGGAGTTGTTGCGGACGGTCATGGTCGTACCGTCGTTGCAGACGGGGCATTTCATGATCAGGCTGACCAGCCATTTCGGGGTGTTACCGGGCGCGGTACGCCGCTTGGGGTCGGTAAACAGATCAATCAACGCCTGGCGCTCGTCCTCGGTGATGATCGCGGGAAGCGCGTTCTTACGGATGATCTCGCCCCGGTAGACCTGGTGTCCGGCGGTGCGGGGGTGGGTGAGGATCTGCTGAACGGTCTTGCTGTTCCAGCCCTTCGCCTCGACGGTCTTGCCGTCTCGCCGCAGCTTACGCGCGTCCTTCTGGCTGACGGTCAACACTCCGCGCTCGGCCAGCGACCGAAGAACCTGGTTCATCGGTACCCCGGACAACAGGTCGCTTTTCCACGACGTGATCTCCTCGGCTTCCTCCGTGTTGTGCTGGCCCATGTCCAGTACCGGCCGGTTCTCGTACTGGCGCTCCATCGTGGGGGCCTTGGGGTTGATGCACACCGACCTGACGCGGCCGGTGTCCACGCCCCACCCGTAGGGGCGGACGCCTCCGCCGTAGTCGCCGTTGCGGGCCTGGCGCTTACGTGCGAGGGCTACCCGCTCGCCTTTCAGGTCGGATTCCTGCTCGGCGTTGACGGTGTCACGGATGAAGTCGGCGCGCCCTGCGGCGGTCTTGAAGTTGTACTCACCCCCTCGGGCACGGGAGTACAGGCGTACGTCGTAGGTGAGGGCGTGCCGGATGAAGGCGTGTGCCTGGTCCACGCGTCGATGTAACCGGGTCGCATCGAAGATGATCAGCTTGCCCACCTGGCCGGTGGACATATCGACCAACAGGCGTTCGTAATCGGGCCGGTAGGCGTCTTCGTCACGGGCGCTGATGTCGTTGTCGCTGTAGGTGCGGGTGATCTCGCCTAACTCCTGGTCGTCGGCGAAGTCCTGGTTTTCGAGGTGCTGGGAGCTGACTCCATGTTCGGTGCCGTCGCGGTCCTGGGACTTACGGGCGTAGTCGGCCAGTTCGCGCGGGCCGTCGATTCGCTGGACCCGAATCTTGGAGATCTGCATTCTGGGCTCCCGTGGTGTCTGCGTTGTCCGATCTACCTCTATTTTGTGCCCTAATTAGGTAGTCGTGAAGTCCACCGCGATCGGCATGCTCCTCGGGCTGTTCCCGCCCGACTCCGGAACGGTCTCCCTCTTCGGCCGCGACCCCGAGCAGGCCGTACGGCACGGCCGGGTGGGCGCCATGCCGCAGGAGGGCGGGATCATCACGAGGGTCACCGTCCGCGAACTCCTGTCCTTCGTCTCCCGGACCTATCGGGAACCGCTCCCGCTCGACCGGCTCCTCGCTCTCGCCCAGCTCACCGAGCTGCGCGACCGGCGCGTGGACAGGCTCTCCGGCGGCCAGGCGCAGCGGGTCAGGTTCGCGATGGCCATCGCTGGCGACCCCGAGCTGATCGTCCTCGACGAGCCGACCGCCGCGCTCGACGTCGAGGCCAGGCGCGAGCTCTGGGCGAGCATGCGCGGCTTCGCCGAGCGGGGCAGGACGATCCTGTTCTCCACGCACTACCTCGAGGAGGCGGACGAGCAGGCCGACCGGGTGATCGTGATCAACTGGGGCCGGGTGGCGGCGGACGGCACCAGTGCCGAGATCAAGCGGGCGGTGGCGATGACCACCGTCAGTGTGACCGTGGGCGGGGAGGCCGCCTGGCTGGGCCGGCTTCCCGGCGTGAACCGCATGGAGGTCGCCGGCGACCGGGCCCGCCTGCACAGCTCCGACCCCGACGCGACCGTCATGGCCCTCGCCCGGGCGGGAGCCGTACGGGACATCGAGGTGACCCCGGCGGACCTGGAGGACGCCTTCGTCGCCCTCACCGCCACCGGACCGCTCGCGAAGGAGAACGCGTGATGTGGGGATATATCCGGCTAGAGCTGATCAGGTCCGTGAGGGACGGCGGCTACATCGTCTTCGGCGTGGTCATGCCCGTCGTGATGTACCTGCTCTTCACCAACCTCGGTCTGGCACAGGGCGACAAGCACGACGCGGCGATCTTCACGATGGTCAGCATGGCCGCCTACGGCGCGCTGGGCAGCGCGTTCAACAACGGCAGCGGCATCGCGGAGGACCGCGCGGCGGGCTGGCTGCGCCAGCTCAGGCTCACCCCGATGACGCCCGCTCAGGTCGTCGCCGGAAAGGTCGCCACCGGCGTGCTGGGCGTCGTCCCGAGCATCGCCGCCGTCCTGCTCACCGGTGCGCTGGTCAACCACGTCACCCTCACTCCGGGCCAGTGGCTGGAGATCATCGTGCTGCTGTGGGTCGGGACCATACCCTTCTCCCTGCTCGGCCTGGGCAACGGATACCGCCTGACCGGGCAGACCGCGGCGATGGCCAACCTCGCCACGATGCTGGGCCTGTCCATCCTCGGCGGCCTGTGGATCCCGGCCACCGGCTTCCCCGGCTGGCTGCGCGCGATCTCGGAGTGGACGCCGTCGAACAGCTACGCCGCGCTCTCCTGGCACGCCGCGTTCGGCGAGGCGCCCGCCCTCCGCGAGATCGCGATCCTGGCCGGCTGGCTGGTCGTCTTCGGCCTCTACGCCATGTACGGTTACCGCCGTGCGGGCAAGACAGCCTAAAGAGCGACAGATGGGCGCAAACCCGGCCTCCGATCGAGATACCTGGCTGAACCCGCTCAGCGAGGGGGAGCGCGGCCCGGACGCCAAGGGCATGTACGTCTGGGTCCTGCTCACCACCGGCGGGGTGTGGGACATCTCGCACGGGCGCTCCCATCCGCTCTGGCTCGCCTGGACCGCGGTGGGTCTCACGACCGCGCTCTACATCGTGACGATCCGCTTCGCCTTCGCCGACAACCACCGGGCGCGGCGCCTCTGGCTGCCCCTGCTGGCCGTGGTCGTTCTCCCGAGCGCCGCCGCGTTCGGCGACAACTGGCTCTACCTCCTGCTCGTCCTGGCGGTCGCGCTCGGTGTGACCGTCAGGAACAGGACGATGCCGCTCCTGCTGTTCGTGCTCTGCGCCTGCGCCGCCGCGATCGCGTGGTCGCGGGGTGCCGGACTCGCGGCCGTCCTCACCCTGGACTGGGGCATCTTCTGCTCGGGCCTGATCCCCGCGATGATCATCCGCCTGTGGGAGGCCATCCGCGAGCTCCAGCGCACCCGGCAGGAGCTCGCCGAGGCGGCGGTCACCGAGGAGCGGCTGCGCTTCTCCCGCGACCTGCACGACCTCCTCGGCCACACCCTGTCGGTCATCGTCGTCAAGGCCGAGGCCGTACGCCGCCTGATCCCCAGGGACACCGAGGCGGCGGCCGGGCAGGCCGCCGACATCGAGCGGATCGGGCGCGAAGCGCTGACCGAGGTTCGCGCCGCCGTCACCGGCTACCGGGGCCGCGGCCTGGCCGCCGAACTGGACTCCGCGCGTACGGCACTGGCCGACGCCGGGATCGCCCTCACGATCCGCACACCGTCCCTGAACCTCCCACCCGAGACGGACGCGCTGCTCGGCTGGGCCGTACGAGAAGGGGTGACGAACGTGATCCGGCACAGCGGGGCGGCCCGGTGCGAGATCGAACTGGACGAGGAGATGGTGCTGCGCGTCACGGACGACGGCGGCGGCCTCCCCGGCAGGAACGACCGGACGCGGCCGCGAGGACAGGGAAACGGCCTCACAGGTCTGCGTGAGCGGGTTCGGGCGGCCGGCGGGCGGCTGTCCACCGACTCCCCGCCCTCCGGCGGGTTCCGGCTGCAGGTGAGCCTGGACGCATGATCAGGGTCCTGCTGGCCGAGGACCAGGGCATGATGCGCGGCGCGCTCGCCCTGCTGCTCGGCCTCGAAGAAGACATCGAGATCGTCGCCCAGGTGCCGACCGGGGACGGCGTGCTCCCGGCGGCGCTGCGCGAGCGACCGGACGTCGCGCTCCTGGACATCGAGATGCCCGGGAAGAGCGGCCTCGACGCCGCCGCCGAGCTGCGCGAACACCTTCCGGAGTGCCGGGTGCTGATCCTGACGACGTTCGGGCGGCCCGGCTACCTCCGGCGGGCGATGGAGGCGGGCGCGTACGGCTTCCTCGTGAAGGACGGGCCGGTCGAGGAGCTGGCCGCGGCGATCCGCCGGGTCCTGGGCGGAGAGCGGGTCATCGACCCCGCGCTCGCGGCGGCGGCGCTCAGCACCGGGCCGAGCCCGCTCACCGACCGGGAGCGTGACGTGCTCGCCGCCGCCGGCGACGGCTCCACGATCGCCGACGTCGCCGCTCGGTTGCACCTCTCTGAGAGCACCGTGCGCAACTACCTGTCGTCGGCGATCGGCAAGACCGGGACCCGCAACCGGATCGAGGCGGCGCGCCAGGCCAGGCACAACGGCTGGCTCTGACCCGCGCCGGCCCCGGCCTCTCCTCCGCGGACGCCGGCCCCGAACCGGACATGAAGCCACTGTGCCGAGGCCCTGACGGTCATCCCATGGGAATCCCGACCGATTTTCCCGGCACATCGCCATGCCCTCCGCGCCGCTGACCACTATCAATTACTCTCAGTAAATCGCCACAGAGGCGATATATCGGACACTCATTGACAATTAGGTACATCCAGTCAGGCATTTCGGTCCGCCAAGATCCGCTACGCTATCCACCGTTCGTACAGCCCCGGCGGAAACCATTGCGTGCCGAGTGCGCAAATGTCCCAGGAATCCCGCGATGTGTCGATCGCACACGCGGCTCCGAAACGACATCCGCCGATATGGCATGCACCATTCCGCTCTCGCGGTATTCACATCGGTCCACCGAATGGACCTCCCTTCTACGAAAGGTTTGTCATGCGCATGACAGACGTCCTCCGCACGTCCGCGCTGGGTCTCGCGGCGACGGCACTCGCCCTCGGTCTCTCCGCCTGCGGCGGGTCCGACGGCGGGTCCGACAGCGGGTCCGGTGGCGGCATCGACAAGACCGCATTCGTCGCGAAGATGAAGGCGGAGCCGGACCTCAAGGACATCCCCGAGAAGACGCTGACATGCCTCGCGGACGCGGCGATCAAGTACGGCGACAAGGACAGCATCCAGGGCTACCTCGATGGCTCCGTCAAGTCGGTGGACGACATCAAGGGCCTCGGCAAGGAGAACAAGGAGGCCGAGCAGGCCGGCGCGAAGTGCGTCGAATAACCCTGCCCGCCAGTCGGATCACGGTGGAGTCCGCCGACCCGTCCCGCAAAAAGGCATAGGCGGCGTGACGCTTGTCGAATCCATCATCCCGCCCACATAGAATGACGATAAATTTACGGGCGGTCATGAGGCCGGATCCGTTGAATTACTTTTGAGCGCATGAGATCCCGACCCGATTGCGGCAGCCGTTCCCATGACGGAGATACGAGGACTCCCGGCAAATCCGGGAAAGATGTACCGCCGGGGTCATCCCTTCTCAGGGAATCATTCTCGCCCGAGGGTGCCAGGGCGACCACCCTTAAGGGATTTTATGCCGATATATGTAGGTTTGGCGGCGCAATAAACGAGTGATGGTGTAAGTCGCGGTGGTTCCCCGCCCTGTCCGGCTCTGCTTGGCGGTGCGGGGGGCCGCCCTGACCATGGCCACGGCCAGGTGGACACCATGCCGCAAGAAGGGGACCAGCACGAGGCTCACCGGCGCCTGGCGCAGCCTGACGCCGTCGCGTTCCGGCGACGTTCACACGAGCGCGCCGCCGGAGAACACCGCGTCGAACGTCACCTCGGCGAGCGCCCGCTGGCCGTCGCCGCTGGGATGGAAGTAGTCCCACACGCTCACGTGCCTGAGCGTGTACGGGAAGGAGAAGACGGCGCCGCCGTCATAACGGCAGGCCGGGCCGTACGCCAGGCAGGACTCCCCCAGCCGCTCGTTGTACGCCATGACCCGCGCCCTGACCCGCTCCCGCCGGAGCCGGTCCTTCCGCGCGGTCGAGGAGGGCTCGGCCAGCATCGACGGGCAGATGTGCCCGACCGTCCAGAAGGCCCGCGCGACCATGCTCGCCTTCCCCACCGACCACAGCCGCCGGAGGTCGGGGATGCTGCCGACGATCACCCGCGCGCCGGTCGGCCGCAGCACGGCGAGCGCCTCGTCCACACGCCGCCCGAAGACGTCCACGGGCGTCATGTCCTTCTCCGAGCCCACGCACGCGTCCTGCGCGCCGATCAGGATCGTGACGTACGCGGCGCCCTTCGCGACCGCCGCGCGGGCCTGCCCGGCGAGGTCCGCGCTCGTCGATCCCGGGACCGCGAGGTTCACGTTGTGTCCCGCTACCGCCGGGACCAGTTCGCGCAACCGCAGATAGTGGCTGTTCACCTCGGCGTCGTCCCCGGTGGACCAGGACCGTGAGGCGCAGGAGACGTACCAGCCGCAGGCGTTGAACCCGGCGCTGATCGAGTCGCCCAGCGCCGCCATCACCACCGGACTGGTCTGGGCGTACGCCGTGCCCGGCAGCAGGAGGGCCGCGACGGCGAGAACGGACGGGATCTTCATGCGCCCAAAGGTAGGGAGCCTCGCCTGGCCTGCTCCATCACCTCCGGGGAAGGCGTGCCTTCTGTGACCAACTTCCTATCACCGCTTGACAAGGGGGTCCCGCGAAGGGGGCTCATGTCGAACACGTTCAGTTTCTGCGTAAAGTGGTTCAAGTGAGTGTCGCTCTGATCCGCCCCCTCGTGGTGCGCACGGTCTCCGTCAGCGATCCCGGAGAGCTCGTCTCCTGCCTGCCTGACGCCGCGCCGTACGCGTGGATCCGGCACGGAGAAGGACTCGTGGGCTGGGGCGAAGCCGCCCGCGCCACGATCCCCCCGGGCCCGGACCGGTTCCGCCGGGCCCGTGACTGGGTGTCGTCACTCTTCCGGGACGCGCGCATCGACGACGACGTGGAGACGCCCGGCTCCGGGCCCGTCGCCTTCGGTTCGTTCACCTTCGAGGCGGACGCCCCCGGGTCGACCCTCGTCGTCCCGCGCGTGGTGCTCGCCCGCAGGGGCGGCCGCGCCTGGCTCACCACGATCGGTGCGGACGATCACAGCCCCGAGCTCAGGACACCCCCCACCCCGCCGGGCCGCATCCGGTACGACGACGGCTCGCTGACCGCTCCCGAATGGCAGCACGCCGTCGCCAGGGCCGTCCAGCAGATCAACGACGGGAGGCTCGACAAGGTCGTCCTGGCCCGCGACCTGACAGCCGTCGCCGAGAACGACATCGACGTCCGGGTCCTGCTGTCACGACTGTCCGCCCGCTATCCCGAGTGCTACACCTTCTCGGTGGACGGCCTCACCGGTGCGACACCGGAACTGCTGGTCCGGCACCGGGGCAACGCCATCGAGTCGCTCGTCCTCGCCGGGACCACCCCGCGCGCCGACGAGCCCGCCGAGGACCTGGCCCGAGGCGCGGCCCTGTACGCGTCGCCGAAGGACCGGTACGAGCACGTCTGCGCCGTCAGCTCGGTCAGGGAGGCCCTCGCTCCCCTGTGCTCCACGCTCGACGTGCCGGACGAACCCGAGCTGCTCGTGCTGCCCAACGTGCAGCACCTCGCCAGCCGGGTCAGCGGCCGGCTGTCCGACGGCGCCTCCGTCCTCGACGTGGTGGCGGCGATGCACCCGACGGCGGCGGTCGGCGGCACGCCCACCGGCACCGCCCTCGACGTCATCCGCGAGCTGGAGGGCATGGACCGCGGCGGTTACGCCGGGCCCGTGGGCTGGATCGACGCCAGGGGCGACGGCGAATGGGGCATCGCCCTGCGCTGCGCGCAGATCTCCGGCAACCGCGCCCGCCTTTTCGCCGGATGCGGCATCATGGGCGACTCCGACCCGGTCGCGGAACTCGCCGAGGCCCACGCCAAGTTCCGCGTCATGCGCTCCGCTCTGGAGAGCTGACCGCCCGGTCCTCCCTGAGGTGGACGCCCTCGCCCGGAAGGGCGATGGCCCGCCCCGCCGTCACCCCCGCGAGCCAGCCGGCGAACCCGCCCCGCGCGTCGTCGGCGACCGCCACCTCGAACGTGACGTCCGCGCCGTAGTCCACGGCCCGGACGGGGTACGGCGAGGCGCGCAGGTCGTTCTCCAGCCGCCCCGAGTGCGCGTGGTCGACCACCACTGACATGATCGTCGCCGGGATCATCCGCACGCTCGTCGCGCGGTCGAGCGTCTCCCCCACGGCTCCGCCGTACGCCCGGACCAGGCCGCCCGCCCCGAGCAGCACGCCGCCGAAGTAGCGGGTGACCACGGCCACGACGTCGGCGAAGCCGCGCCGGTTGAGCACCTCCAGCATCGGCGTGCCCGCCGTACCGCCCGGCTCCCCGTCGTCGTCGGCCTTCTGTGCCCGCGACCCGATCACGTACGCCGTGCAGTTGTGGTTGGCGTCGCCGTACAACCGCCTGCGGCCGGCGATGAACGCCCTGGCGTCCTCCTCCGTCCCCACAGGAGCGAGCGCGCAGATGAACCGCGAGCGGCGAACCTCGGTCTCGTGCTCGATGGGATCGGTGATGGTCAGGTAGGAGGGCATCACGCCAGCGTAACCAGCCCACCGCCTTTACAATGTAGATTCATTACGCCGCCGGGTCCACTCACCCGACGACGAGCTCGGCGGGACGGCCGAGCAGCGCGGTGATCCGCTCGGCGGCGGCCTCCAGCGGCCCTCCCGGCACCGGTTCGATCAGCTCGACGGCCAGCCGCCCGTCCTTGGCCTCCCACACCCCGGCCACCCTCCCCCGGTGGACCACGACCGGGGAGATCCAGCCCGCCGCCCGGCTCACCTTGGCCCGGGCGGCCGCGGGCAGCAGAGCGTCGAGGTCGCGCGGAGCGCCCAGCACATATTGGTCGAAACCCGGCAGCAGGTGCACGGACTCCGACGGCCGGGCGGCGGCCAGCGCGTCCACGTGCTCGGCGAGCGCCACCATGGGCGCCCCCTCCACCTCGACCTCGGCGAGCTCCGGGCCGAGGTCGCGGAACCACCCGCGCAGCACCGCCTTGCGCATCGTGCCCCGCGACAGCCAGGCGTCGAACATCTCGGGGGTGGCCGGGCCGTGTGCGCCCAGGAACGCGCGCACGAGGGCCGTGCCCGCCTCCTCCGCGGACGGCGGCGCGTCCGGCCGGCCGGGCAGTCGGTCGGAGGGCCGGGCGAAGGTCACCCGCCCGTCGCGGGGCGGGCCGTAGCACAGCTCCCCCAGGAAGCTGAGCGGCTTGAGCAGCGCACCCCAGCCGGAGGTGAGCGCCTCACGCAGATGGCCGTCGCCGGTGGCCTCGGTCACGGCCTCGACCAGCTCCTCGCGAGTCAGGGAGCGCCCCTCGAGCACCTGCGGCACCGCGCCGATGATCGCCTCGACCTCGGCGGCGGTGACCCCGTGCCCCCGCTGCCACGACCCCTTCTCCCAGAACCGCAGCGCGCCCAGCGTCGCGCAGTACGTCGCCAGCTCGTCCGCCGGGACCAGGTGCAGCGCTCCGCGCATCAGCCACGTCTTGACGAGCGTGCGGTCCTCCCACAGCGCCTCGTCCACCGCACCGGACCTCGGGTCGGCCGATCGCACCGCCAGCGCCAGCTCGGCGGAGGAGGCCACCTGGGCCTGCACCCCGCACAACCGGCGGGCGATCGCCACCGGTCCGGATCCGGCGGCCGGCTCGACGAACTGGCGCTCCAGCCGCCATGCGAGCACCTGGGGCCAGGTCAGTTGAAGAGTCACGCCCGATGTTCTACACCCCGCCACCGACAGACGGCCGCCCCGCGCATCGTCTCCATGAGCGGGCATCCGACGGACACGGACCGTTTCGTCAGGACATTCTGATGTCCGCTAACCTCGACGTGTGACTTCCGAGCGCCTGGACATCGACCTGGACCGGTCGAGCCCCGTCCCCCTCTATTTCCAGGTCGCCGAGCAGATCTCGGAGGCGATCCGGCGCGGCGACCTCGCTCCCGGCTCCCGCCTCGACAACGAGATCCAGCTCGCCGACCGGCTCGGGCTCTCCCGTCCCACCATCCGTCAGGCGATCCAGTACCTGGTGGACAAGGGCCTGCTCGTCCGCAAGCGCGGCGTCGGCACCCAGGTCGTCCACGGCCAGGTCAAGCGGTCGGTGGAGCTCACCAGCCTCTACGACGACCTCAGGCGCTCCGGACAGGAACCCGCCACGCGGGTGCTGTCCATCGACACCGAGCCCGCCGACGAGAGCGTCGCGGCGGTCCTCGCGCTGCCGGAGGGCACCGAGGTGCTCAGGATCGAACGGCTCCGCTACGCCGCGGGAGAGCCGCTGGCCCTGCTCCACAACTGGCTGCCGCTCGGGCTGGCCGACCTTTCTGCGACGTCGCTCCAGGAGCGCGGGCTGTACGAACTGCTGCGCGCGGCCGGGGTCAGGATGCGGGTCGCCAACCAGCGGATCGGCGCCCGTGCCGCCACCCCGTCGGAGGCGCGTCTCCTCGATGAGCGGCGCGGCGCTCCCCTGCTGACGATGGTCCGCACGACCTACGACGACCAGGGAAGGGCCGTCGAGCACGGCTCCCACCTCTATCGGGCGTCGCACTATTCGCTGGAGGTCACGCTCATCGAGCGGTGACGGACTGCGGCTCGTCCTCGGCCGCCCGGACCTTCCGCTTGAGCCAGACCGTGGTGCCCAGGCCGAAGAGCAGGGCGGCGACCAGCCCGACCCAGGAGAAGCCCTTCAGCCACTTGTCGGCCACGACGCCCAGATAGTAGATGGCGGTCGTGGTGCCGCCCGCCCACACGATGCCGCCGAGCACGTTGGCGATCAGGAAACGCCAGTACGGCATGCGCAGCGCGCCCGCCAGCGGACCGGCGAGGATCCGCAGCAGGGCCACGAACCGGCCGAAGAACACCGCCCACATGCCCCACCGGTCGAAGAGCCGCTCGGCCTTCGCGATGTGGGCGGGCCCGAAGTGCTTGGGGAACCTCCGCCCCAGCCGGTCGAACAGCGGCCGGCCGCCCTTCCAGCCGATGTAGTAGCCGATCGAGTCGCCGATGATCGCCCCGGCGCTGGCGCACACCCCCACCACGATCGGGCTGACCACGCCCTTGGACGACAGCAGCGCCGCGCTGACCAGGACGATCTCACCGGGAAGCGGGATGCCCAGGCTCTCCAGCCCGATGACCACACCGACGAGGACATAGACCCAGACGGCTGGGATCGTCTGCAGCCACTCCTCGATGTGCATGTCACTCCTCATAAACGGGGCGGGTCGGGCACGCTCCATTCTGCCGTCGCCCCGGCAATGACACATCCATCGCGAGGACCACCGCGGGTCAGTCTCCGGTAGCACTCGCCATCATCGCGGAGCGTACGGCCTCGCCCATGGCGGCGTGTACCGCGGCGTTGGCGTCACGGCGCGTGCGCACCTCGACCAGGCGCATGCCGTCACCCTTGACGGCCCTGGGCAGCTCGTCGAGGTCCTCGACCCGCGTGTACGGCAGGCCGGTCGAGGCGGCGAGATATTCCAGATCGACCCCGTGGGACGTCCCGAAGATCCGCTCGAACGGGTCACCCACGGCCGCCTGCGGCAGCAGCGAGAAGATCCCGCCGCCGTCGTTGTTGACCACGACCAGGCACAGGTCGGGCCGCGGCTCCTGGGGGCCGAGGATGAGCCCGTTCTGGTCGTGCAGCAGCGTCAGATCACCGATCAGCGCGTACGACGGGCCGTTGTGCGCCAGCGCGGCGCCGATGGCAGTGGACACCAGCCCGTCGATGCCGGACGCGCCGCGGCTCGCCATCAGGCGCAGCCCCCGGCGGGGCCGCATGGCCTGGTCCAGGTCCCTGATCGGCATCGAGGAACCGCAGAACAGCAACGACCCGTTGGGCAGCAGCTCGACCAGGTCGCGCGCCACCCTCGGCTCGCTCAGGCCCGAGGAGTCGAGCACCGCGTCGATCGCCTCCCTGGCGACGTGCTCGGCGTGCCGCCACGACCGCAGCCAGGAGTCGTCTCCCGAGGTGACCGGGATCTCCACCGCCTGCGCGACCTGCGTCGCCGACCTGGTCGGGTCGGGCCAGCGGGTCAGGTCCGAGGCGACCACGATGTGCTCCTCGGCCCTGCGGATCCAGGACAGCAGCGGCCGCGACAGTCCGGGACGCCCGAGCGTCACGACGACGTCGGGCCGGTGGGCCTTGGCGAACTCGGGGTTCCCCAGCAGGAAGTGATAGGTCGAGATGGCGTGGTCGCCGTAGCGGCCGCCGCCGTTGGGCTCGGAGAGCACCGGCCAGCCGGCCATCCCGGCCGCCGCGACGTACCTGCGGACGTTGGCCGCGCCGTCGCCCACGACCAGCACGCCGCGCCTGGTCGGCGGGATGTGCAGCGCGGACGCGGGAGGCGCCACCCTCGCCCTGATCCACGCGCCGCCCGCGTCTCCGTCGAGCGACTCGCACCACGAGCCGTCACCGTCGGGGATCAGCGGCTCGCGGAAGGCCAGGTTGAGGTGGACCGGCCCCGGATCCGGCGGCCCGGCCGCCCGCTGGTAGGCACGGCAGGCGAGCGACCGCCAGTAGGCCGCCTGCCCCGGCCGGTCCTCCGGCACGCCGACCTCGGCGAACCACCGGACCGCCGAGCCGTACATCTTGACCTGGTCGATGGTCTGGTTCGCGCCGGTGCCGCGCAGCTCCGGCGGCCGGTCTGCGGTCAGCACGAGCAGCGGCACGCCGGACTCGGACGCCTCGATCACGGCGGGGTGGAAGTTCGCCGCCGCGGTGCCCGACGTGCAGATGATCACGACGGGCCGCTCCGAGCGCTTGGCCAGCCCGAGCGCGAGGAAGGACGCCGACCGCTCGTCGATCCGCACGTGCAGCCGCACCCGCGGCTCCTCGTGCACGGCCAGGGCCAGCGGCGCCGACCGGGACCCGGGAGCGAGGACGACGTCGGTCACCCCGCAACGCACCAGCTCGTCGACCAGCACCGTGGCAAGCGCGGTGGCGGGATTCACTGCCGCCCCTCTCCGGCCGTTCCGGCGGCCTCCTCCATCCGTCGTTTCCAGGCGGGCGACTCGATCTCATACGCCGCGAGGGCGCGCTGATCCACCTCCGGACGTCGTACGGCTATCGCCCCGCCGACGGGGACGAGGGAGTCCGTGACGACGTCACCGCTGAGCAAAGGCATCGTCCCGAGGCCGCAAGCGTACGGCAATTCGGGCAATGCGGCAGCTAGAGCCAGCCCCGCCGCCAGGCCGACCGACGTCTCGACGGCGCTCGACACGACGACGGGCAGCCCGCACGCCTCGGCGACGCGCAACGCGGCCCGCACCCCGCCGAGGGGCTGCACCTTGATCACGGCGATGTCCGCCGCCTCCGCCGCGCGTACCTTGAGCGGGTCCTCCGCACGGCGGATCGACTCGTCGGCCGCGATCGGGACGTCCACCCGCCGCCGAACCTCGGCGAGCTCGTCGAGCGTGGCGCACGGCTGCTCGGCGTACTCCAGGTCGAACCGGTTGAGCTCCTTGAGCCTGCGGACCGCGGAATCGACGTCCCAGCCGCCGTTGACGTCCACCCGGACCCGGCCCGCCGGGCCGATCGCGTCGCGTACGGCTTCGACCCGCGCCATGTCCTCGGCGAAGTCCTGCCCGCGCTCGCCGACCTTGACCTTGGCGGTCCCGCAGTGCGAGAGCCTGACGATCTCGAAGGCCTTCTCCGGGCCCACGGCGGGCACGGTGGCGTTGACCGGGATCCAGGCGCGGAGCGGCTCCGGCCACCCGTCGAACGCGGCCTCGTTCGCGCAGGCCAGCCAGCGGGCGCTTTCGGCGGGGCCGTACTCGGGGAAGGGTGAGAACTCCCCCCACCCGGCGGGCCCGTGGATCAGCACGCCCTCGCGGACGGTCTGCCCCCGGAACCGCAGGGTCATCGGGATACGGAAGACGTGCACTAGGGGCGGCGCGGGAACTTCGCGAAGTCCGGGGTGCGCTTCTCCTTGAACGCGTCGCGGCCCTCCTGGGCCTCTTCGCTCATGTAGTAGAGGAGCGTCGCGTCACCGGCGAACTGCTGCATGCCCGCGGCGCCGTCGGTGACGGCGTTGAGCGCGCCCTTGAGCATGCGCAGCGCGAGCGGCGACTTCTCCAGCAGCTCGCGCGCCCACTGGACGGTCTCCTCCTCCAGGCGCTCCAGCGGGACGACCGCGTTGACCAGGCCCCACTGCAGGGCGGTCTCGGCGTCGTACTGCCGGCAGAGGTACCAGATCTCGCGCGCACGCTTGAGGCCGACGGTCTCGGCCAGCAGCCACGAGCCGTATCCGCCGTCGAACGAGCCCACCTTGGGGCCCGTCTGCCCGAACTTGGCGTTGTCCGCGGCGATCGTGAGGTCACAGCAGACGTGCAGCACGTGGCCGCCACCGATCGCGTAGCCCGCGACCATCGCGATGACGGGCTTGGGGCAGCGCCGGATCTGCACCTGCAGGTCGAGGACGTTCAGGCGGCCCATGCCGTGCGTGGTCTCGTCGACGTAGCCGTCGTCACCGCGGATCTTCTGGTCACCGCCGGAGCAGAACGCCCGGTCGCCGGCACCGGTGAAAATGATCACACCGACGGCGGTGTCCTCCTGGGCCGTGTTGAACGCGTCCCGCAGCTCGAAGAGCGTCGTCGGGCGGAACGCGTTGTGACGCTCCGGCCGGTTGATCGTGATCTTCGCGATGCCTTCGGCGGTCTCGTAGATGATGTCCTCGTACTCGCCTGACCGCTTCCAGTCGACGCCGCTCGTCACACTCGCTCCTCACTCCAGCGATCCGCCCGTTCACCGGCGGTTCCGTCTGCCGGGACTAACCTTACGACCGTGCCCATCAGTCGCGAACACAAGCCCCGTGAACACAGCGGCGAACCCGGCGGCGCCCAGGTCCACGGATACGGCCACAGACACGGATACGGCCACAGACACGGACACGACCATGGCCACGGCCGCGGATCCGGCGGCGCGGAGAGGGCGGTGCACGCCCTGCTCCTGCCGTCCGGACCGGCGCTGTTCGCCGCCGTCGAGCGCGCGCTCTCCGGGGACGGCCCGGCGGTCCTGCCGCTGTCCCCCGACCTGCCGCGTCCCGCGCTCACCGCCGCGCTGGCCTCGCTCCGGCCCACGCACGTCGTCACCCCCGAGGGCGTACGGCGGGAGCCCGACGGGGCGCCGACCGGCGCGGCGGTGATCATCGCGACGTCCGGATCGACCGGCGTGCCCAAGGGGGTCGAGCTGACGGCCGAGGCGCTGACCGCCTCGGCGCGCGCGTCGCTGGAGCGGGTGGGCGCCGCACGGGGCGAGCGATGGTTGTGCTGCCTTCCTCCGTCGCACATCTCGGGGATGCAGGTGCTGGTCAGGTCGCTGCTGAGCGCGTCGGACCCGGTCATCCATCCGCGCTTCACCCCCGAGGACGTGGCCGGGAGCGGAGCCGAGCACGTCTCTCTCGTGCCGACCCAGCTCAGGCGGCTCCTCGACCTGGGCGCGGACGTCTCGGCCTTCCGCACCATCCTGCTCGGCGGGGCCGCGGCGCCGCGGGGCCTGCTCGCCGAGGCGCGGGGCCGTGGCGCCCGCGTCGTCACGACGTACGGCATGAGCGAGACCAGCGGCGGATGCGTGTACGACGGCGCCGCCCTTGACAATGTAGATCTCAAAATCGGGGCCGACGGCCGGGTCCGGATCTCGGGCCCGGTCCTGTTCTCGGGGTACCGGCTGCGGGAGGCGCGCGACGCGTTCGAGGGCGACTGGTTCGTCACATCCGACCTGGGCTCGATCGACGCCGGGCGGCTCACGATCCTCGGCCGGGCCGATGACGTCATCAACACCGGCGGCCAGAAGGTGGTCGCCGGCGCCGTCGCGCGCGTCCTCGCCGGGCACCCGGGCGTCCGCGACGTCGCCGTGGTGGGTCGCCCGGACCCGGAGTGGGGCGAGGTCGTCGTGGCCGTGATCGTCGGTACGGCGACGCTCGCGGAACTCCGCGAGTACGCCAAGGAGCGACTGCCCGCCTACGCCGCACCACGAATGGTGCAAACGGTGCAAGAGATTCCGATGTTGCCAAACGGAAAACCGGATATGGTCGCCCTGCGAAACCAAAAATGACCTCCACGCGTCACATATGTAGGGAGGACGTCCATATGAAGCCGGATCGCCGGATGCTGATCTCCGCGGGTGTCGTCACCGCCATCGTCGTGGGCGGGGTCTCCGTGGCCACGACCGCGTCGGCCGGCCGCCTGGAACAGGCGGTCAAGGTACGGACGGTCAAGGAGCCCGCGAAAGGCAGGGCGACGCCGAGCGCGTCCCCTGTCGCGCCGGCCGACGACCAGACGATCGAGCCCGAAGAGCTCATCGAGAACATCGCGCCCTACGTGGTCGAGAACCACCTCAGCATCGACCCCGGCGCGACCGGCGACTACTGGACGACCGAGCGACTTCAGGGCGCCGACCCCATGCCGATGCCCCAGGTGAGCATCAGCGTCATCACGCCGTCGAACTGACACCTCCCGCGTCCTGGGGGAACAAACTGGGCTCGGCGACGTTATCCATACAGGTGCGCCGCGCCGCCGCAACCGCCGCGCCCAGCCATTGCCACCCAGAACGACTACTCCGTCATGGAGGAGGTGTCCTCATGCCCCCGACCGCCGTGGCGACCCCGCCTGAGCGCGCGGCGACCCCGATGACGACCCTGGACCAACTGCTGGACCGAGGCCGCGCGCAGGGTCACCTTTCCCTGCCGGAGCTTCGCGAGGCGTTCGGCCAGGCCGGAGTCGCTCCCGCGGAGGGCCGCGCGATCCTGCGCGAGCTCACCGAGGCGGGTGTGGACCTCACGGAGGCCGCGCCGGCACAGAAGGCACCACGCAAGGCCGCGAAGGCCGCCAAGCCCAGGAAGTCCAAGCGCGCCAACGCGGCCGACGAGGCCCGTGACGTCCCCGACGAGGACGAGGAGTGGACCGCCGAGGGGCACGCCGAGGAGGAGTCAGGCGACGACAGCGCGCCGATCGACCTCGACGACAACTCCTCGGTCATGGGCGACTCCGTCCACACCTACCTCAAGTCCATCGGACGGCGTACGCTGCTCACCGCCGCGCAGGAGGTCGAGCTGGCCAAGCGCATCGAGGCCGGCCTGTACGCGGAGCACAAGCTGGAGACCGCGCTGGAGAACGGCGAGATGCTCCGTCCCGAGGTCCGCGAGGACCTCGAATGGGTCATCGAGGACGGCAAGCGCGCCAAGGACCACATGCTGGAGGCCAACCTCCGCCTGGTCGTGTCGGTCGCGAAGAAGTACACCGATCGCGGCATGGCCCTGCTCGACGTCGTGCAGGAAGGCAACCTGGGCCTGATCAGGGCGGTCGAGAAGTTCGACTACACCAAGGGCTACAAGTTCTCCACGTACGCCATGTGGTGGATCAGGCAGGCCATCCAGCGCGGCTTCGCGGACTCGGCCCGGACCATCCGGCTGCCCGTCCACGTGCTGGAGATGCTGTCCAAGCTGTCCCGCGTGGAGCGTGACATGCACCAGCGTCTCGGCCGGGAGCCCTCCCCCGAGGAGCTGGCGGTCGAGCTGGACAAGACCCCCGACCAGATCGAGGAACTGCTCCGTACGAGCAGGCAGCCGATCAGCCTCGACTCCACGATCGGCGAGGACGGCGAGACCCGCATCGGCGACCTGATCGAGGATGTGGACTCCCCCGAGGCGTCCGAGGTCGTGGACCGGCAGCTGCTGGCCGAGCAGCTCAAGGGCGTGCTCGGGAACCTGTCTCCCCGCGAGGCGAAGATAATGGCCCTGCGCTTCGGCCTGGCCGACGGCAAGCCGCACACCCTCGACGAGATCGGAAAGTTCCTCGGCCTCACGAGGGAGCGGATCCGCCAGCTCGAGAAGGAGTCGCTGTCCAAGCTGCGCCACCCGAGCAACACCCGGCCGCTGCTCGACTGGGCCAGCTGACCGCCGTCGGCCCATGCCGGCCGGACACGATCACACGGATACGGCCCGTGCCCTCATGAGGGCACGGGCCGTATCGGCGTTTCAAGGGGCGTCTCCCGAGGACCCGGCGGTCCGCCGGGGGCCGTTCCGGGAGACCGCTCAGCGGGCCACCGCGGCGGCACGCGGCAGCCGGACGATGCCGGTGAGCCGGTGCGCCTCCCGCACGGTGCGCAGGCGGTTCACCTCGGCGGTCCACATGGCGCCCTGGGGAGTGGCCTTACCCTTCCTGCGGCGGATGCGGTCGTCATAGGACTTCACGCCGAACGTGGCGCGCTGCGCGGCCTCCGCGGCCCGCAGGGCGTCGGTGAGCGCACGGTCGAGTTCGAGACCGGCCTCACGCAGCCCCTGCTCGGACGCCGCCACGGCCTGCTTCTCGCGCAGGGCGAGCTCGGCCACCCTCGCCTTCTCCAGGAGGTCGTGGTATCCCTTTCCGACCTCCTGGTCGGCGTGGTACCTGACCTCCGCCTCCCGGCTCACACGCGGACGGAAAAACGCCATCGACGGTCCTTCCAGATCGAGCACATATCGCTGGCCGTAGCGTACGCCGTTTCGCCGCGTCCCTCACATCCGGGCCGGGCCGCGTCCTTTACACAGTAAGGTGGACTGTGGCAGCATGATCGACATGCCTGCCAAGCGACCAGCGGTCCCGCTCTCCCTCGAACGCATCATCGACGCCGCGCTGCACATCGCCGACGGGCAGGGTCTGCGCCGGCTGACCATGCGCCGCCTCGGCGACGCGCTCCAGGTGGAGGCCATGGCGATCTACCACCACCTCCCCCGGGGCAAGGAGGCACTGATGGACGTCCTGGCCGAGCACGTGACCACGGTGCGGGTGGAGGCCGAGGGCACCTGGCAGGAGCGCGCCCGCGCCTGGGCCCGCGCCGGCCGGGCCGCCCTGCTCGACCACCCCGGCGTGTTGTCGCTCGCCCTCACCAAGCCCCCCAAGGGCACCGCGCTGATGGCGATCAGGGACCAGACGGAGCAGCTCGCCGAGGCCGGGCTCGCCGGCGCGGCCGACGCCGTACGGGCCCTGCGGGCGTACGTCTTCGGCAGCGTCGCGGTGGAGGTGCAGCAGTCGGGCTGGGCCGACCCAGACGCGACCGTGCGGGACGCGCGGACCGCCGAAGGCGAGCGGGAGTTCGAGCGCGGCCTCGACGCGCTGCTCGCCGGCCTCCAGGTCACCGGCCACGCCGCCTGAGAGGCGGGGTGGCCACGCCACCTGAGCCGCCGCCCGGGGTCATGAGCGCGGCCGCGCCCCCTTGCTCCGTCGGCCGCTGATCGCGCGGAAGGTGTCCTCCAGGGCGGTGAGGGTCTCGTCGTACGTGCGCTGGGCGGCCACCCCGACGAAGAGGCAGTCGACGACGGTGAGCTGGGCGATCCTGCTGCCCATCGCTCCGGGGCGGAACGGGGCCTCGCGTACCGCGGTCTTCAGCACGATGTCGGCCAGCTCCGTGATCGGCGAGGGGTGGAAGTTCGTGATCGCGATCGTGGTCGCCCCGTGGTCGCCGGCGAGCCGCAGCGCCTCCAGGACGTCGACCGTGGTGCCGGTGTGCGAGATACCGATCGCGACGTCGCCCTCGCGCAGCAGCGCGGCCGAGGTGAGCGCGCTGTGGAAGTCCGGCCAGGCGAACGCCACCAGGCCGATCCGGTGCAGTTTCTGGTGCAGGTCGGCCGCGACGTACCCGCTCGCCCCCGCGCCGTAGAGATCGACCCGGCGGGCCTCGACGATCACTTCGACCGCACGCTCCAGGGCGGCGACGTCGAGGTGCTCGGCGGTCTCCGCCGCCGCGCGGGAGTCGCTGTAGCCGATCTTGGCGACGATCTCCTCCAGCGGGTCGCCGGCGTTGATGTCGCCGTCGAGCGGACGGGCGCCGCCGGCCCGGGATGCCTCCAGCGTCGCCTCGCGGGCGAGCGCGAACCGCAGCTCGGGATAGCCGCGCAGTCCCAGTGCCCGGCAGAACCGCAGAACCGTGGTCTCCGAGGTGCCGCACTCGCGGGCCAGCATGCCGATCGACCGGTCGGCGACGCCCTGGGGGTCGGCCAGCACCGCGTGCGCGACCCGTTGCTCGGCCGGCCGCAGGGACGGGAGCGCGCCACGCAGCCGTACCAGGATGCCGCCCGAGTAGTCATTGCCGGGGTCCACGCCGCCTCCCTGGGAGTCTCTGAAACGCACCGCGAATGGCGCGGGTTGGTCACTACTTGCTCATGCCGGCGGTCAATCCGGCGATGATCTGCTTGGTCGCCAGAACGAACAGCACGAAGAGCGGCGCCGTGGCGAGGACCAGCCCGGCGAACAAGGCCGACCAGTCGGTCGTGTACTCGCCGAAGAACTGCGACAACCCGCGCGGGATGGTGAACTTCTCGTCGGAGCGCAGCAGCACCAGCGGGTAGAGGAACTCATGCCACAGCGGCACGAACTGGAACAGCATCACCGACGCCAGCGCGGGCCGCACCAGCGGCAGCATGATCTGCCCGAAGATCCGGAACTCTCCGGCGCCGTCGATCCGGGCCGCCTCGTCCAGTTCGCCGGGCAGGGAACGGTAGAACGCCGACAACACGAAGACGCAGAACGGCACCCCGGACGCGGCGTACAGCAGCGTGAGTCCGAGCAGCGAGTCGATCAACCCCATGGAGTCCATGAGGTAGAAGATCGGCACCAGGCCCAGCCGGATCGGCAGCATCAGCCCGGCCAGGAAGTACGCCCCGAGCACCCGGTTGCCGAAGAAGTCGTAGCGGGCCAGCGGGTAGGCCGCCAGCGCGGAGACGACCGTTCCGAGCAGCACCGCGCCGCAGGTGACGGTCAGCGAGTTCAGGAAGTACGTGCTGAACGACGCCTCGGTCCACACCTGGCGGTAACTGTGCAGCGTGGGGGATGCCGGCAGCCCCAGCGGCGCGGTGAAGATCTCGCCCGTCGGCCGCAGCGAGTTGAGCACCATGATGACCAACGGCAGCAGCGCGACGACCGCGTACCCCCACAGCAGCAGGTGGACGGCGACCCGCCCCGGAGCCCGGCGTCCGGCCGTCACACCAGCTTCCTTTCGCGGCGGCGGAAGTACGAGGTGGCCACCATCGACACCCCGAAGATGAACACGAACATCAGCACGGCGAGTGCCGACGACCGCCCGATCGCCTCCACACCGCCCTCCACGAACGCGACCCGATAGAACAGCAGACCGAGCACGTCGGTCGAACCCGCCGGGGACCCGGTCGAGCCGGACATCGCGTAGATCAGCCCGAAGGCGTTGAAGTTTCCGATGAACGTCAGCACGCTCACCACGCCGATCGCCGGCGTGAGCAGCGGCAGCGTCACCCGCCGGAACGCCTGCCATGCCGAGGCCCCGTCGACCCGGGCCGCCTCGTGGTACTCGGCCGGGATTCCGGCGAGCGCCGCGGAGAACAGCAGCATGGGGAAGCCCACCCACTGCCACGCGTTCACCAGGACGACGATCGGCAGCGCCGTACGCGTGTCACCCAGCCAGGGCAACGCCCACGAGTCCAGCCCGACCGCCTCGAGCAGCGCGTTGACCGGGCCGAACGTCGGGTTGAGCAGCAGGCTCCACAGGTAGCCGACGACCAGCGGGTCCACGAGGTACGGGGTGGTGAACGCGCTCTGCAGGAACCGCTTGCCGCGGCCGTAACGGAACAGCAGGAGGGCGAACAGCAGCCCGACCGTGGTCTGGATCAGCATCGTCCCGGCGAAGAACAGGGCGTTGTGCGCGAACGCCCGCCACAACTGCTGGTTGTACGGGTAGATGCCGAGCAGGTCACGGTAGTTGTCGAACCCGGCGAACCCCACCTGCCGGATCCCACGCCACTCGAAGAAGCTGTAGTCGAGCGCGCTGACCAGCGGATAGACGATGAAGACCGAATAGAGCAGGAGCGCGGGCAGCAGGAAGACGGCCAGCACCCGCCACCGCGGCACGTACCGGCGACCGGCGCCGGTACGTGCCGCGCGACGCCGGGGAGCGCTCAGTTCCCTGGCTTGAACCACTGCTCGATGCCCTTCTGCACACTCTCGGCGGCCGCCTCGGGGCCGGTCTGGCCCGCGAGCATCTTCTGCAGCTCGTCCCGGAAGATCGCGTCACCGTTCGGCTGGCCGTACCGGAAGTCGACGAGCAGCGTGTACGGCGCGCCGTTGGCGGCGTAGTTCTTGGCCATCTCGGCCAGCAGCGGGTCCGACGGCGTGACCCCGGGGACCGCGGAGAGCTGCTTCAGCTCGGTCGCGTAGAGCTGCCCGAACTCCGGCGTCGCCATCCACTTGACCAGTTCGAGCGCCTCGGCCTGGTGGGCCGACTTGGCGTTGACGCCGAACGAGCCGTCGGCCCAGCCCGGCGTGACGGGCGTGGTCTCGGGGGAACCGGGCGGCGGCGGCACCTGGAAGACCCCGATCTCCAGGCTCGGGTCGGCCTTGAGCAGGGGCGCCAGGTCGAAGGTGCCCGTCGGGTACATCGCGGCCTTCCCGGTGGCGAACAGCGCCTGGACGTCGGGGATCTTGACCGCCACCACGTCCTTGGGGAAGTACGGCTCCAGGTCCTTGACCAGCTTGACGGAGGCGGTGAAGTCGGGGTCGGTGAACTTCTTCTGGCCGCCGAGCACCGCGTCCCGGAACGCGGTGCCGCCGTAGCGGGCGTTGCCGAAGATCTCGTGGACGATCGGCAGCGTCCAGGTGGCTTCGGGGCCGGCCGCGACGGCGAACGGCGTGATCCCCGCGGCCTTCAGCTTCTTGGCCGCCGCGATCATGTCGTCCCAGGTGGCGGGGGGCTGGATGCCGTTGTCGCCGAACAGCTTCTTGTTGTAGAGCACCTGGAGCGTCTGGTACGCGAACGGCACGCCGTAGATCTTGCCGTCCTTGTGGCCCTTGGCGCCTTCCAGCAGCTTGGCGTCGAAGCCGGACAGCGCGTCCACCTTGCCGTCCAGCGGCAGGAGCTGGTCCGCCTCGACCAGCGGCTGGAGTCCGCCGTACGCCCGGAGCTGGGCGACGTCCGGCCCGCCGCTGCCGGACATGCCGGTCGCCAGGATGTTGTTGTACTCGGTGGCCTGGAACGGCTTGAACTCGACGTGGATCTTCGGGTGTGACTCCTCGAACGTGGCGAGGATCTTCTCGTACGCCTTGACGTCCTCCACCCGCCACGACCACAGACTCAGCGTGACCTTGCCGGCGTCCGCCTTGTCGCCCCCGTCGGACGTGCCGCCGGACGCGCCGCCGCCGGGTGCGCACGCCGCCAGCGCCACCGCGAGCACCCCGATCGCCCCCGCGATCCACCTTCTCTTCATGAGACTTCCCTTCGGCCAATAGCCAGTTCGGCGAGCGCCGCGCGGACCCTGCCGCCGGCTGCCTGTAATGCGATTCGCGCCTCTCCCACGGGGGCATCGGCGAGGAGGCAGACCAGGGCGACCTTCAGGTCCCCCTCTGCCGCGGTGAGCGTTTCGGCGCACTGCGCCTCGGTGCGGCCGGTCGCCTCTTCGAGGATCGTGACCAGGCGGCCGCGGAGTTTGGCGTTGGTGGCGGTCACATCGATCATGAGATTCGAGTACGTCCGCCCGAGCCGGATCATGACCGCGGTGGAGAACGCGTTCAGCACGAGCTTCTGCGCGGTTCCCGCCTTCATCCGCGTCGATCCCGCGATGACCTCGGGGCCGGTGTCGACCGCGATGTGGACGTCGACCTCGTCACCGAGCGGCGCCGCCGGGTTCGACGACACCAGGACGGTCGCCGCCCCCGCCGCACTCGCCGCGCGCAGCGCCCCCGCGACGTACGGCGTGCGGCCGCTTGCCGACAGCCCGATCGCCAGGTCGCCCTCCCCCAGGCCGAGCGCCTCGGCGGCGCCCGTCGCCGCGTCGTCCTCCACGTTCTCCATCGCCTGCTCGAAAGCGGAGGTGCCGCCCGCGTGGTGCGCGACGACCCACTCCGGGGCGATCGTGTACGTCGGCACGAGCTCGGCCGCGTCGAGCACCGCGATGCGGCCGGAACTGCCCGCGCCGAAGTAGTGGATCGACCGGCCCGTCAGCAGCGCGCTCACTCCGAAGTCGACGGCCGTGGCCAGCTCGGGGAGGACGGCGCGGACCGCGGGAGCGACCAGGCTGTCCTCGTCGTTGATGAGCTTCAGCATCTCCAGGGTCGAACGGAGGTCGATGTCGAGCGTGCGCGGGTTGGCGCCTTCCGTGGGGGCCGCCACCCTGACCGCCTCAAACTCGTCGTCCGTCACGAAGTTTTCCACCTCAAAGAAGAATGTGTTGGAAAATTAGTTTCACAATGAGCCGTGCGTCAATACCTGGATCCAGCCATCGGGGGCGTACGGGGCCCCCGCGCCGCGCGGGGCTCCGGCCCGCGGCGTGATGTCCTCCAACTCCTCAGATGTAGGAAAATGTCATACAAGGTCACCGCTTTGACTGGAAGTTACTTACATTCGACCCGGATGGTCAACGCTTGCTTGACTGAAATCTCACGCGAGCCGATCTCCGCACGGAAGGGGCCGACCCGGCGGATGCGGGCCCGGCCGCCACGCTCCTCGCCGCGGGCCGGCGGCCTCGATCACCCGGCGTCGACCCGCCCCGACCCGGCCGTCACACAGCGCCTGGACGATCTCCCGGACGACCTGGAGGCGGCTCCGGAAACCGTAATCCGCCGGTTATCAGACGGACGGCGTGTCGAGCTTGGACCGTTATCATCCCTGGGGCACCCTTGTGGGATAGCTCACAGCGTGGTGAGCGGAACCCGTATGGGCGCCCCCCGGCCCCCTTTCCAGGACCGGCGGAAACCGTCCTAACGGACTATGTCGCCACGAGGCGAGCGGACGGCACACTGGTCTCGTCCATTGTGCGGTTAGTCACACATCAACCCCAGACGCCCGCCGCCTCGCGCGACGGGCGAACGATAGACACGGAGCCCCGGCGATGTGCCCTCATAGCCCGTCCTGTCCGAGCGCGGAAGCGAAGGACCGAGAAGCCGCCCGCACCATCGCGGCGCACCCCGAGCAGGGGTGGAGCCTGCTGTGCAACGGCGTCGTCCTCTTCGAGGACACCGGCGAGCTGCTGCCCGACGGAGCGGTCATCGCCCCGCATCGCCCCACCGACCTGGCTTCCAGCGCCGCCTGATCGATCGCGGCCAGGTCACCCGGCTGGTCCGTCCAGCCGGGGCCCTCCCGTCCCTTCACCCGATTCCGCTCGCCCCGCCCCCCGCCGGTTCCACCGCTCGGGGTCCCGTGGCCGACCCCCGGCTCTCAGCCCGCTCTCCGGGCCAGCAGCCACCGGGCCACCTCCTCGCCCACCCGGGCGGGGTCCTTCTTCAGATCGTGTCCCTCCCCCGGCAGCACCACGAGCCGCGCCGCGTCGGACGCCGACGGCACGCCGAACGGATCACGATCCCCATTGATCACCAGAACGTCGGTTCCCGCCTGCCGCAGCTCATCCGCCCTGGAACGTTCCGGCTTGCCCGGCGGGTGCAGGGGGAACGCCAGCGCGACCACCGCGTCCGCCTCCACCGCTCGGGCCGTACGGCAGGCCACCCTGGCGCCGTTGCTCCGCCCGCCCTGCACGAGCGGCAGCCCCGGATGGCGGGCCCGCAGCTCCTCGATCATCGTGATCCACGACTCGTCCTGCCGGACCGCCGAGCCCGGCGCCCTCGCGCCCCTGAGCCGGAACGGCTGGGTCACCCGGGCGACCGTTCCTCCGATGGCCAGCACGGCATCCCGTACGGCGAGCAGGTCGGGCGCGTCCACTCCCCCGGCCGACCCGTGGGTGAGCACGAGCAGCAGCCAGGGATCGGCCGCCTCGTCCACCTCGACCGCTCCCGGGCCGTGCGGCGTCACAAGTTCCACCGTCCCAGATTCCACCCGGTCACGTTATCGGGGGGCGGACGTCCCTGCTCAGGCGGAGCCGTACCTCCTCGGCCAGCGCCGCGTCGGGGTGGGCCAGACCGTACCGCCAGACCGTCTCGGCGTCGTCGTCCCGGCCCCTGAGGGGCAGCACCCGCGCGAGCAGCTCGATGGCGAGCGCACCGGTGCCCGACTCGGCTCCGTCGCCCTCCTCGACCGCTCCGGCGAACTCCCCGCACGCCATGTCGAGATGCGCGAGACCGAGCAGGACCCGCAACCGTGCCGGATCCGTGACGCCGGGCACGGACAGCGCGCGCAGCAGGAGGTCGGCGGCCTGCCCCGGCTCGCCGTCCTCCAGCAACTGCTCGGCCATCCGTTCGGCGACGGCGGAGAGCCCCGCGGCGCCCTCCGCCCGGTCGGGTGCCTCGACGTCGACCGCGACCTCCGCGAAGATCGCCGCGGCGGCGTCGAGATCGCCCGCCTCGGCCAGCCTGCGCGCGTGGTCGATCTGCCGTCCGGGGTCGATGGCCGTCATGCCAGGCCCTCCATAATCGGGGATCACCAAGATCCTAACGATCGGCGGGCCCGTGCGGGGAAGACATGCGCATGATGGACGGTTCGGGTCCGCGAATCTTCCCCGCGGGCGTGATCAGTCCTCGTACGCCTCCAGCGGAGGGCAGGCGCAGACCAGGTTGCGGTCGCCGTAGGCCTGGTCGATGCGACGGACCGGCGACCAGTACTTGTTGTCCCGCAGCGCGGGCACGGGGTAGGCCGCGACCGTGCGCGAGTACGGGTGCGGCCACTCGTCGGCGACCAGGCAGGCCGCCGTGTGGGGCGCGTTGCGCAGCGGGTTGTCGGTCCTGTCGTACTCTCCGGACGCGACGCGGGCGATCTCCTCGCGGATGGCGATCATGGCGTCGGCGAACCGGTCGAGCTCGGCCAGGTCCTCGCTCTCGGTGGGCTCGATCATCAGGGTCCCCGCGACGGGGAACGACATGGTCGGCGCGTGGAAACCGTAGTCGACCAGGCGCTTGGCCACGTCGTCCACGGTGACGCCGGTCTCCTTGGTGATCTGCCGCAGGTCGACGATGCACTCGTGCGCGACGAGGCCGTCCCGTCCGGTGTACAGCACGGGATAGTGCGGGGCCAGCCGCCCGGCGAGGTAGTTCGCCGAGAGGATCGCCTGCTCGGTCGCCCGGCGCAGCCCATCTCCGCCCATCATCCGGATGTACGCCCACGAGATCGGCAGGATGCCCGCCGAGCCGTACGGCGCGGCCGAGACGGCACCGGTGCCCTTGCCAGGGAGGTAGGGGGCGAGGTGGGCCTTGACCGCGACCGGCCCGACACCCGGACCGCCACCGCCGTGCGGGATGCAGAACGTCTTGTGCAGGTTGAGGTGGCTGACGTCCGCGCCGAACTCGCCGAGCCTGGCCAGGCCGACGAGGGCGTTGAGGTTGGCGCCGTCGACGTAGACCTGCCCCCCGGCCTCGTGGACCCGGTCGCAGATCTCGACGATGGTCTCCTCGTACACGCCGTGCGTGGACGGGTAGGTCACCATGATCGCGGCGAGCGTGTCGCGATGCTTCTCGATCTTGGCGGACAGGTCGGCGAGGTCGACGTTGCCGCTGTCGTCGCAGGCAACCACGACCACGCGCATCCCAGCCATGACCGCGCTGGCCGCATTGGTGCCGTGCGCGGACGACGGGATGAGGCAGACGTCCCGCCCGGCCTCGCCCCGGCCGTGGTGGTAGGCGCGGATGGCGAGCAGCCCGGCGAACTCTCCCTGGGACCCCGCGTTGGGCTGGATCGACACCGCGTCGTAGCCGGTGACCTCGGCCAGCCAGCCTTCGAGGGTCTCGACCAACTCGACGTAGCCCGCCGCCTGGTCGATCGGGGCGAAGGGGTGGATCCCGGCGAACTCCGGCCAGGTGATCGGCTCCATCTCGGTGGTCGCGTTGAGCTTCATCGTGCAGGAGCCCAGCGGGATCATCGAGCGGTCGAGGGCGACGTCCTTGTCCTGGAGCCTGCGCAGGTAGCGCAGCATCGCCGTCTCCGACCGGTAGGAGTGGAACACCGGATGGGTCAGGAAGTCGGTGGTCCGGGCGAGGCCGGCGGGGAGCGCGTCGGGGGTCACCCGGTCCAGGTCGTCGATGACCACGCCGCCCGAGCCGCCCTGCGATCCGCCGGGCACGCCGAACGCCGCCCACACGGCCGCAAGGTGCTCGGCCGCCGTCTTCTCGTCGCAGGCGACCGCGACGTGGTCGGCGTCCACCAGTCGGAGGTTGACGCCGGCCGCCTCGGCGGCGGCCACGACCCCCGCGGCGCGCCCGGGGACGCGGGCCAGGACGGTGTCGAAGAACTCCTCGTGCACCACCTCGACACCGCCCTCGCGCAGCCCGGCGGCCAGGACGGCCGCGTGGCGGTGCACCCGCTGCGCGATCCGCCGCAGGCCGTCCGGCCCGTGGTAGACGGTGTACATCGAGGCCATGACCGCGAGCAGGACCTGCGCGGTGCAGATGTTGCTGGTGGCCTTCTCCCTGCGGATGTGCTGCTCGCGGGTCTGCAGCGCGAGCCGGTACGCGGGCTGTCCGTCGGCGTCGACGGACACCCCGACGAGCCGGCCGGGCATCTGCCGCTGGAGCCCTTCGCGTACGGCCATGTAGGCGGCGTGCGGGCCGCCGAAACCGAGCGGCACGCCGAAGCGCTGGGAGGAGCCGACGGCGATGTCGGCGCCGAGCTCACCCGGCGACGCGAGCAGCGTCAGGCCGAGGAGGTCGGCGGCGGCGATCACCTGGGCGCCGCGCTCGTGCGCCACCTCGGCGAGTACGCGGAAGCTCGCCACCCGCCCGCTCGCGCCGGGGTACTGCACCAGCACCCCGAAGCACTCGGGCAGCGCGGCGGGATCCGCGAGGTCGGCCTCGACCAGCGTGATGCCGAGCGGCTCCGCCCGGGTCGCGAGGACGGCCTTGGTCTGCGGCAGCGCGTCGATGTCGACCACGAAGACGTCGCTCTTGACCCGGCTCGCCCGGCGGGCCAGGGTCATCGCCTCGGCGGCGGCCGTGCCCTCGTCCAGGAGCGAGGCCCCGGCCACGTCGAGACCGGTCAGGTCGATGATCGCGGTCTGGAAGTTGAGCAGCGCCTCCAGCCGTCCCTGCGAGATCTCCGGCTGGTAGGGGGTGTACGCGGTGTACCAGCCGGGGTTCTCCAGCACGTTGCGCAGGACGACGCCCGGGGTGATCGTGTCGTGGTAGCCAAGGCCGATCATCGAGGTCAGCACCCGGTTGCGCCCGGCGATCGTGCGCAGCTCGGCCAGCGCCCGCGTCTCGCTCGCCGCCTCGGGGAGCGCGAGCGGGGTCTCGGTCCTGATCGCCTCGGGTACGGCGACGGCCACCAGGTCCGCCACGGAGGCGTATCCGACGGCCTCCAGCATGCGCGCCTGCTCGGCGTCGGACGGGCCGATGTGGCGGGACGCGAAGGGCGGGCCGGAAAGATCGCGAAGTGGTGACCGGTCGGTCATGGCAAGCCTCCTGGAGCGGTCGAGACCTAGGCGGCGCACGCGTGCGCCTGGTCTCCCCCTCTGTCATCGCGACCAGCCGACCGGCGGCGGGACCACGACCTGAGAGCTTCACCCCGAAGGGCTTGCACCGTCGGTGAGCACGCCTGGTGGACGTGCTGCTTTCCAGAGTTGCCTCTCCCGTGCGGTACGGGATGCCTGAGAGATTCCGGGGAGGGTTGCTCCTTCGGCGCCTCCACTTAAAGAGGTCTCTCCCGCACGGGGTCGCCAGCTTGTGCCACTCTACCGCCTACCCTGAGGCGGGCCGTTCACCCGGTCTTGCGGGACTTCCTGCGTCGTGCCAGCTCGTCGGCCGGATGGTCGGCCTCCGCATCGGAGCCGGACTCTGCGCGCTCTCCGGGCAGCTCGGCCAGCGAACCCTCGACCTCGCGCCAGACGCGCCCCAGGGCGATGCCGAACACTCCCTGCCCACCCTGGAGCAGATCGATGACCTCGTCGGCGGAGGTGCACTCGTAGACGCTGACGCCGTCGCTCATCAAAGTGATCTGGGCGAGGTCGTTCACCCCGCGGTCACGCAGATGCTGTACGGCGGTGCGGATCTGCTGGAGCGAGACGCCGGTGTCCAGAAGCCGTTTGACGACCTTGAGCACGAGGATGTCGCGAAAGCTGTACAGACGCTGCGAACCCGAACCGTGCGCGGCTCTTATGGTCGGCAGGACCAGCTCCGTCCGGGCCCAGTAGTCGAGCTGACGGTAGGTGATGCCGGCCGCCGCGCAGGCGGTGGGGCCGCGATACCCGATGTCGTCGGGCAGTCTCCTGGGCTGCTCGTCGAACAGCAGTCCTTGTTCACCGGCGCGCTCACGCGCTGACTCACGGACCGGATCATGCTGGTCGGCCGCTTTTCCCTCGCCGCTGCTGACCGCCACTGCGGACCTCCGGCTTTCTCTCATCCCACGGTCTGATCTGGGGGTTCATGAATTACAACCGTGGATTCCCTTGCACCGTAGGACCGGGGACATTCTCAGTCAACGACCCCGCACGGCGCGTCGTGAAGCGTTAAATTCCCGAAATCAACCCCTACCCGGCACGCCCGAAGTCCTCGGGCGTGATGTTGTCCAGGAACTCGCGGAACTTCTCCACCTCGTCCTCCTGGTCGTCGGGCATGCTGACCCCGGCCTCCCGGAGGACGTCCTCGCTGGCGTAGATCGTCGCACCGGTGCGGAGCGCGAGCGCGATCGAGTCCGACGGCCGGGCGCTCACCTCCACACCGTTGGAGAACACCAGGTCGGCGAAGAAGATCTGATCGCGTAGCGCGACGATGTTGACCGCACGCAGGCGCACCCCCAGCGCCTCCAGCACGTCACGGAACAGATCATGAGTGAGCGGGCGCGGCGGCGGTTCCTCCGCCTGGGCAAGCGCGATGGCCGTCGCCTCGGTCATGCCGATCCAGATCGGCAGGTACCGATCACCGTTCGTCTCCTTCAGGAGGACGATCGGCTGGTTGGTGGGCATCTCAACGCGAACCCCCACGACCTCCATCTGCAACACGGGCGACTCCGTCTCAAAGCGGCGCGGCATATCACCAGGACTTCAACGTAACACCCGGAGCGGGTCGGCCTGGTCACTGCCCCAGAACGCGGCGAACACTGCCACGAAGCAACGCACTGTGCAATTCGAGGAGAAGTCCGGATATTTCCCGAGCTGTCTCGTCGGCCTGCCCGATCGCGCCGGGCGCCCGGCGGCGCAGCAGCGGCGCCACCGCCTGCTCGACGAGGCTCGCCTCGCGTTCCGCGGCCGCCCGCACCGCGCGCAGATGGCGGGCGTGCAGGCCGAATCTGGCCAGCGAGCCGACGCTGCGGGCGATCTCCAGGGCGTCCGCGTCGTACCACCGGGCCACGGATGCCACCAGGCCGAAGCTCTCCAGCTCTGCCAGCGTGTCCTCGTCGATGTCGGCGGCCTGGAGCAGGTCCTCACGGCTGAGCCGTACGGGCGGGGCCTCCTGGGGCAGTGCCCTCGGCCGGGCCGCCTGCTCGTCCAGGTTCTCCTTGATCACCCGTAACGGAAGGTAGTGGTCACGCTGCGCGGTGAGGATGTAGCGCAGCCGCTCGACGTCACCATGGGTGAACTTGCGGTATCCCGACGGGCTTCGCTGCGGCTCGATGAGCCCCTCGCCCTCCAGGAAACGGATCTTGGAGATCGTCACGTCGGGGAACTCGCCCTGCAGTAGCGCGAGCACCTCCCCGATGCTCATGAACGCCCGTAACGCCTGCGCGCTCATGACTTACCCGCCCCTCCCTCAGCGATCACTGGCCTCCAAGGCCACGCGCGAAGAACACCAACCGGAACTTGCCGATCTGCACCTCGTCGCCCCCCGCGAGGGGGAACTCCTCGATGCGCTCCCGGTTGACGTACGTCCCGTTGAGGCTGCCGACGTCGCGGACGGTGAAGTGGCCGCCCCGCCGGTAGAACTCCGCGTGCCTTCTGGACACGGTCACATCGTCCAGGAAAATGTCGCTTTCGGGGTGGCGACCCGCCGTAGTGAGATCACTGTCCAGCAGAAAGCGGCTGCCCGCGTTCGGGCCCCGCATGACGACCAGGAGTGCGGTGCCCGGCGGGAGCTGCTCGATGGCCGCCCTGTCGGGCAGCAGGGTCTGCCCCGTCTCGTTCTCCAGCGCCTCGAGCGAGATGGTCGAGGTGGTGTCGGGAGCGGCCGGCGCCGGAGCGCTCAGCGGCGAACCGCATCTGGAACAGAAACGGGCATCCTCGGGGTTGGCATGACCGCACTGCGTGCAGTAGACGCTGGGCATCGAACGGCTCGGCCTCTCTTATGACTTGCTCAGACGGCGAATGCCGCAACTTACGCTGATCACGCACAAAGGTCAAGAAAGCGTGCTCGACATGGACTGACCAACGCTACAGCCCAGCGCGGTCCAAGGTCCATCCCGCCACACCGTTTCCTGGTTTCCCGAAGGTGACCTCCAACAATATTTGTACATGATCACGGAGATTGTTATTGTGCTCCGGCGGCCTGCTCCACCACGCGGGCCCAGCGTTCGAGCAGGGCCTGGGCGGTGTCCACGTCGCCTCCCTCGGCCCACAGGTGGGTGACCGCCTCGGACGGGTCGGGCAGGACCAGGGCCCAGCTGCCGTCCTCGCCCACGACCCGTACGCCGTCGGTGGTGTCCACGTGCAGGCCCTCGGCGGCCTCCACCACCGAGCGCATGACCGTGCCCTTGTGCGCCCACGGAGTGGGAATGGTCCGCCGCAGCAGCTTCGCCTCCGGGATCCGCGCGTCGATCTGGCTGAGCGACAGGCGGGTACGCGCCACCAGGCCCAGCAGCCGCAGGAACACCGCGAGCCCGTCCACGGTCGGCCCGAACTCCGGGACGATGAAGCCCCCTCGCCCGTCACCCGCGAAGATCATGTCGCTGTGCGTGGCGGCGGTGGTCAGCGCGTCGAGACTGGTGGGCGTCCAGTCCACCTGCACCCCGTGGAACCGGCAGACCATCTCCGCCACCCTGGTGGTGGTCACCGGCAGGGCGACCCGTCCGCCCCTGCGCTCGGCCGCCACCAGGTCGAGCACCACGAGCAGCGCCCGCTCCTCGCTGATGAGCTGGCCCATCTCGTCGACCAGGGAGACCCGCTCCCCGACCGGATCGAACCGTACGCCGAAGGCGGCGCGGGAGGAGCCGACCAGCTCGGCGAGGCGCTGGAGGTCGCGGCGGCGCTCGGCGAAGGTCTCGGTGGGCGAGGCGTCGTCGAGGCGGTTGTTCACGGTGAGCACGTCCACCCCGACCCGGCCGAGCAGGCTCGGCAGCACCAGGGACGACGTGCCGCCCGCGCAGTCGACCACGACCTTCATCTCGGCGTCCTTCACGCCGCTCATGTCGACGCAGCGCAGCAGCTCACGCGCGTAGGTGTCCACCGCGCGGGCCGGGAAGGTCAGCTCGGCGATCTCTCCCGGGAAGGCGCGCCGGTACTCCTGGCGCGAGAAGATGCGCTCCAGCTTGCGCTGGGCGCCCTGGGAGAGGTCCGCTCCGGTGCCGTCCATGAAGACGATGTCGACACTCTGGGGGTCGCCCGCGCTGGTCCGCAGCGCGATGCCGCCCTGCGCGCTGCCCCTGGAGGTGTGGAAGCGGGCGACCGGGAGCGCGGACGCCTCCAGGTCCACCACGTTGATCGCGCTGGAGTTCAGGGCGCTGATGACCGCCCGCTTGAAGGCGCGGGCCGCCCGGGAGGCGTCACGCGAGGTGACGATCGTGTCGCCCTTGCTGACCATCGTGGCGTACGCGCTGGCCAGCCGTACGCACAGCTCGGGGGTGATCTCGACGTTGACCAGGCCGGAGACGCCGCGCGGGCCGAACAGGCTGCGCTGGCCGCGCGACTCCCAGATCACGCTGGTGTTGACGACGGCGCCCGCCTCGACCGTCTTGAACGGGTAGATCTTCACGCCGGACGAGACGTACGCCTCCGACTCGATCACGCACTCGTCGCCGACGACCGCGTTCTCCTCGATCCTGGCGCCGGTCATCACGTCGGTGTTCTTGCCGATCACGCATCCGCGCAGGTGGGCGGCAGGGCCGACGTAGACGTTGTCGTGGACGACGGCGCGGTGGAGGAAGGCCCCCTCCTTGACCACGGCGTTGCTGCCGAGGACGGTGTACTCCCGCAGCTCGGCGCCGGCCTCCACCTTGGCGTAGTCGCCGATGTAGAGCGGTCCCTTGAGCACCGCGTCGGGATCGACGGAGGCGCCCTCGGCCGTCCAGACGCCGGGCGCGAGCTCGAAGGCGTCGAAGTCGACCTTGACCTTGCCCTCCAGGACGTCGGCCTGGGCCTTGAGGTAGCTCTCGTGGGTGCCGACGTCCTCCCAGTAGCCCTCGGCGACGTATCCGAACAGCGGCAGGCCGCGCTCGAGCAGCTTGGGGAAGACGTCCGAGGACCAGTCCACGGACCGCCCGGCGGGGACCTCGTCGAGGACGCTCGGCTCCATGACGTAGATGCCGGTGTTGACGGTGTCGGAGAAGACCTGGCCCCAGGTGGGCTTCTCCAGGAAGCGCTGGACCCGGCCGTTCTCGTCCACGATGATGATCCCGAACTCCAGGGGGTTGGGCACCCGCTTGAGCCCGATCGTGACCAGGGCGCCGTTCTCCTCGTGGAACCTGAGCATGTCGGTCAGGTCGATGTCGGTGAGCGCGTCACCGGAGATGACGAGGAACCGCTCGTCCCTGAGCCGGTCCGCCGCGTTCCTCACGCTGCCCGCGGTGCCGAGCGGGATCTCCTCGGTCGCGTAGTGCAGGCGCATCCCGAGCTCGTCGCCGTCGCCGAAATAGTTGCGGATGAGGGCGGCGAGGAACTGCACGGTCACCACGGTCTCGGTGCAGCCGTGCTTCTTCAGCAGGCGGAGTACGTGCTCCATGATGGGCCGGTTGATGATGGGGAGCAGGGGTTTGGGCTGGTTGGCGGTCATCGGCCGCAGCCGCGTTCCCTCCCCGCCCGCCATGACGACGGCCTTCACGGGCTCACCCCCTTATTAGCTGGCGGACCTGTACCACATACAACACCCCGGCCCACCAGTACAGACCAGTCCCCCATATGGCGAACGCCCAGCCGAAGATCCCCGTGATCTCGGCGTACCACCCCTGATGGGACGCGAGGAACAGGAGGGGAAAGGCGTACATGAGGCAGGCGGTCGCGGCCTTACCGAGGAAATGTACGGGCAGCGCCGGGCCGTAGCCGTGGCGGCGCAGGATGGGGACGGTGAAGAGCAGGAAAACGTCCCGTCCCACGACCAGGAGCGCCAGCCACCACGGAATCACCTCGCGCAGGACCAGCCCGACGAGGGTGGCGAAGATGTAGAGCCGGTCGGCGAGGGGATCGATCAGCCGCCCGAGCTTGCTGGTCTGGTTCCACGCGCGGGCGAGCTTCCCGTCGAGCCAGTCGCTGATCCCCGCCGCTATGAGCAGGAGTATCGCCCAGCCGTCTGCCTGTGGCCCCAGCACGAGCCAGAGAAACACCGGAACGCCGAGCAACCTCAGGAAGCTCAGCAAATTGGGCAGGGTAAAGATCCGATCCTCGGCAGACTCCACGGTCAGACCCTACATCGCACCCCTGTGCCGCCCCGCGCTCCGGTCGGCGGCAGGGCTGGGCACGGGCCGGAACCCGGCGTCCACCAGCCCGAGCCGGTGCGCCACCACGGCGGCCTGGGTGCGATTGCGCAGCTCCAGTTTCTCCATGACGGCGGCGACGTGGCTCTTCACCGTCGTCACCCCCACGTGCAGCCGCTCGCCGATCTCGGCGTTGGACAGTCCCATGCCGACGAGGGTGAGAACCTGCACCTCGCGGTCGGTGAGCCCGCGTGGGAGGGGGACGGCTTCCCGCTCGGCGGCCAGCGCCCGCTCCACCACCCGCCGCAGCACGGACGGCGCGAGCAGGGGCTCCCCCTGGGCCGCCCGCCGTACGGCGTCGACGATCCGCTCGGGCGAGTCGTCCTTGACGAGGAAGCCGAGCGCGCCCGCCCTGAGCGCGCCGTAGACGTTCTCGTCCTCGCCGAACGTGGTGAGCACGACGATCCGCGCCGACGGGCGCGCGGCGAGGATCCGCCGGGTCGCCTCCAGCCCGTCCACGCGGGGCATGCGCAGGTCCATCAGGATCACGTCGGGCAGGAGCTCCTCCGCGAGCCGTACGGCCTGCGCCCCGTCGGCCGCCTCGCCGCAGATCTCCGCGTCCCCCGCGGCGTCCAGCATCATCCGCACTCCCGCGCGGACCAGTGCCTGGTCGTCGGCCACCAGCACCCGGATCATCAGCATTTCCTCCTCGTCCGCACGGGCAGCGCGGCGGCCAGCCGCCAGCCGCCGTCCTCCGCCGGTCCCGCCGTGAGCCGGCCGCCGAGCGCTCGGGCCCGTTCCCGCATGCCCGGGATGCCCTGCCCGGTGGAGGGCAGCTCGCCGGGCGTGGCCGCCGCACCCGGCCCGTTCCTGATCTCCACGGCCAGCTCGCCACCGGTGATGCCCACGCGGACCTGGGCGTCCGTTCCCGGCCCCGCGTGCTTGAGCACGTTGGTCAGGCCCTCCTGGACGATCCTCGCCGCGGACGCGCGCACGACGAGCGGCGCACGCTCCGTGTCCGGCGCGAGATCGAGCGCGACCCGCAGTCCCGCCGCCGTCATCCGGGCCACGGCGTCCCGTACGACGTCGTCGGGGTCGACCGACGGGATGTCCTCCTTGGTGGGGTCCCTGAGCACGTCGAGCAGGCCGCGCAGGTCCTCGAGGACGCGGTGCCCGGTGGCGCGGATGTCGGCCAGTGCCTCCCCGGCGGGGCCGTCCGCCCCCGCGTATTGCGCCGCGCTCGCCCGGAGCACGATCGCGCCGACGTGGTGGGCGACGATGTCGTGGACGTCGCGGGCGATCTGCTCCCGCTCGGCCAGCCGGCTGGCCCGGGTGCGCGCGGCGGCGAGCTCCACGGCCTGACGCGCGGCGGCCTGCCGGGCCCGGATGTAGCCGCCGATGGCGACCGGGGCCGCCACCATGGCCGTGAGGGCGAGCCCCCGCCAGACCGTGATCTCCGTGGTGTCGTCGACGATCGTGATCACCGACGCGGCGCAGGTCAGCAGGTAACCGGCGACCACCCAGACCCAGTTCGCCCGCGTCACGAACACTCCGAGCGCGACGAACAGCAGGATCTGCAGGGTGGTGCCCACCTCACCGGCGTACTGGTCGGCGAGGATCACCAGGCCGCTCTCCAGGAGCAGCACGGCTCCGGGCAGGCGGCGGACCACGCCGAGGGCGAGCCCGGACGACATCGCCAGCAGGCCGACCCCCCAGACGGGAACGGCGCCGTCATCCCAGTTCGGCCAGGTCGCCAGCACCGCGAGCGCCACACCGCCCCCGGCCATCAGGAGGTCGAGCAGCGGGGCGCTCTCCTCCTGCGGCCGGCGGATCGCCGTACCGCGCAGGTAGCGGCCGATGATCACCGGGACGGCGACGATGGCGACCGTGTAGAACCACGCGCCGCGGGTGAACGCGATCCCCGGGTCGGCGAGGTTCAGGCCGGTGGCCACGCAGGCGAGGACGGCGACGGGGACCGTCCACTTCCAGCCGCGCAGTCGCGCCAGCACACCCACCGCGACCGGGAGCAGGATCTGCACGGCGTCGACGGTCGAGGCGTCGAGCTGGTCGTAGACGACGAGCAGCACCGTGAGGCAGAGGGCCGCGTGGCCCGGCCGACGGCGTAGCAGCGCCAGCGGGAGCCCGCCGAGCAGCGCGAGGAGCACCGCCACCCAGGACGGCGCCGACGGGCCGCCCCAGGACGAGCTCGCCACGAGCACGTTGAGCACGACTCCCGAGGCGGCGAGAGAGACGTCCAGGTATCCGCCGCGCCATCGCATGGGTGAACGTTATCGAGGCCGCCGCCCCCGTCCTTCCTCCTCAGGGAGGACGGCGGCCCTCCTCCAAGTGGCCACCGAAATGGGCTGCTCGGCGGATGATCAGTCGTTCGGCGGCGCCCTAGTGTCCTGGGACATGGCGAACGAATCAGCTCTCTTCCTGAGCGAATTCCTCAGGTCTCCCACCGCGGTCGGCGCGATAGCGCCCAGCTCACGCCGGCTCTCCTCGGCGGTGGCGGCGCCGATCCCCGAGCGGGGCGACCCCGTGGTGGTCGAGCTCGGCGCGGGCACCGGCCCGTTCACGGCGGAGATCCAGCGCCGGCTGGGCGGCCGCGGCCGCCATCTGGCGCTGGAGATCAACCCGCGGCTGGCGGGCCACCTCCAGGCCCGGCACCCCGGCCTGGAGGTGGTGGTCGACGACGCCGCGCGGCTTCCCCATCTCCTCGCGGAGCGGGGCGTCGAGGCGGCGGACGTGATCGTGAGCGGGCTGCCGTGGGCGGCGTTCTCCCAGGAACGGCAGGCCAGGCTGCTGCGCGCGGTGGTCGACGCGCTCGGCCCCGACGGGGCGTTCACGACCTTCTCCTATGTGCACGCCCGGATGCTCGGCCCGGCGGTGCGGTTCCGGCGGCGGCTGGGCCAGGCGTTCGAGGAGGTCGTCCCCGGGCGCACGGTGTGGGGCAACCTGCCGCCCGCGTTCGTCTTCCACGCCAGGAGGGCCCGCGCGGCGGCCGGCCCGGCTACGCGAAGGCTTCCTTGAGTCGCGCGGCGACGTACTCGCGCGCGTCCTCGGCGTCGTCGAAGAAGCCGGGAACGCCGAAGAACCCGTGCAGCAGCCCGTCGTAGCAGCGGTACTCGACGGAGACGCCCGCGCCGGACAGCTCGCGCGCGTAGGCCGCCCCCTCGTCGCGCAGCGGGTCGCACTCCGCGGTGATCACCGTGGCCGGAGCGAGGCCCGACTTGTCGGCCAGCCGGAGCGGCGAGAGCCGCGGGTCGAGCGGGTCGGCGCCCCTCGCGTACTGCTCGACGAACCAGGCCATCTCCACCGCGTCCAGGCCGAACCCGGAGGCGTACGACCGGTAGCTCGGGGTGTCCATCGCCACGTCGGTGATCGGATAGAGCAGCACCTGGTGGGCCAGCGCGAGACCGGCGTCCCGTGCCCGCCAGGCCGCGACGGCGGCGAGATTGCCGCCCGCGCTGTCACCGATCACCGCGACCCGTCCCGCGTCGCCGGTGTAGTGCTCCGGCCGGGCGAAGACGTCCCGCACCACCGAGAAGGCGTCGTCCGCCGCGGCCGGGAACGGGTGCTCGGGCGCCAGCCGGTAGTCGACCGAGACCACGACGGCCCCGCAACGGAAGGCCAGATCACGTCCCAGCGCGTCGTTGCGGTCCACGCTGCCGAACACCCAGCCGCCGCCGTGGAAGTACACGACCACGGGCAGCGGGCGGTCGCCCGGTTCCGGCCGGTAGACCCGCACCCGGACACCGTCCACCACGTGGTCGCGGACCTCCGGTAGTGCCGCCGCCCTGCCGCGCTGCTCGGCCACGCCGTCCAGGCCGCGCATCCGGACGATCTCCGGGAGCGTGAGGGCCGCCAGGTCCACGTTGAGGTCGGCGGGGAAGAGCTTCAGATAGGCCGCGGCCTGAGGATGCAACGCCATGGCCGCACAGTAACAGCGCCTGTGGGAGTCGCCCTGCGGAGACCGTCCGTGGCGGATCAGGCGTCGCGGGCCCGGCTTCCCGGCTCAGGGCCGGGCGGCGTCGACCAGCGCCTCGATCAGCCGGTTGTCCGCGCCGCGCTCGGGGTGCCACTGGACGCCGACGCCGAACCTGTGGCCCTGGAGCTCGACGCCCTCGACGATCTGGTCGTCGGCCCACGCCACCGCGAGCAGGCCTGTGCCGAGCCGCTTCACGGCCTGGTGGTGGGGGCCGGTCACTTCGGCGTGGTCGCCGATCGCCTTGCCGAGCTTGCTCGACACGCTGACGGTGACGATGTGGCGTGCCGTCCCGTGACGTTCGTGCGCGACGGCCTCCGGGAGCCAGGGGATGAGACTGCCGCCCTGGGCGACGTTGAGCACGTGCATCCCACGGGAGATCGCGAGGAACGGCAGGTCGGCCCGGACCGCCGCCTCGGCCAGCGCCATCTCGAAGCGGTCACGGTGCGCCTGCGGCTCCTCCACCCGGTCGTCGCGGCTCTCGCCGTACAGCGCGGGGTCGACGGGGGCACCGCCGGCGAGGATGAGGCCGTCAAGCCCGCGCGCATAGTCCCCGGCGGCGTACGGGCTCATCGGCGGCAGCAGGACGGGCGCGCCACCGGCCTTCTCCACCGCGCGTGCGTAGGCGTGCGGGGACAACACCGCCTCGCGCACCCACGTCCCCCACCGGGCGGCCTCGAGGTAGGCGGTGATGCCAATGAGCGGACGGGGCATGGTGTTCTCCAGCGGACTCTCACATTCGGGCACGCCCATAATGGCGCACCTGATTTCGGTTTTGTCACCTATCCGCCGCATCGGTGACGTCGCCCCAGTTCAGAGTGGATCTTCCGCTTGGCGCGTATCCGAATTGACACCTCCGACACCCGGATCCGGCGACCGCCCGAATCTGTCGGGGCGGCCTGGCACGATGGCGATAGCCGTACGCCATGGACCCGGGAAGCAGGTCCGGACCGGGACGTGGGGGCGCGGCCAGGAAAGCCGTGAACGACAGTCCGTACAAGTCAGTGCAAGTCCGTACAAGTCCACACAACTCTGTACATGGAGGTCTCCATGGATGCGCTGCTCGCCGTCGGGACCCGCAAGGGGCTCTTCCTCGCCTGTTCCACGAACGGCGGGCCGTTCGAGGTGGAGCCGGTCAGGTTCACCACCGTCGGCGTCCCGTCCGTCGCGATCGACACGCGCGGTCCCGTCCCCCGGCTGCTCGCCGGAATCGAGTACGGCCACTTCGGCCCGTCGGTGATGTGGTCCGACGATCTGGGCGCGACCTGGCAGGAGGCCGACCGGCCGCCGGTGGCGTTCCCCGAGCACACGGGCGCGGCCCTGGCCAAGGTCTGGCAGCTCCAGCCGTCGCCGACCGAGCCGGGCGTGGTCTGGGCCGGCGCCGAACCCGCGGCGCTGTTCAGGTCCGAGGACCGCGGCGCCACCTTCTCCCTGGTCGAGGGCCTCTGGAACCACCCGACCCGGCCGATGTGGCAGGCGGGAGGCGGCGGCCTGTGCCTGCACACGATCATCCCGCATCCGGTCGATCCCGAGCGGATCGCGGTCGCCGCCTCGGCCGTCGGGTTCTTCCGCAGCTCGGACGGCGGCGCCTCGTGGGAGCCGTCCAACAAGAACATCCGGGCGCCGTTCTTCCCCGAGGGCGCGCAGTACCCCGAGTTCGGGCAGTGCGTGCACAAGGTGGCCATGCATCCCGCGCGCCCGGAGCGGCTGTTCCTCCAGCACCATTTCGGCGTCTATCGGTCGGACGACTTCGGCGGGTCGTGGCGCGACGTCGGCACCGACCTCCCGTCGGACTTCGGCTTCCCGATCGTGGTCGACCCGACGCGGCCGGACACCCTGTACGTGTTCCCGTTGCGTGCCGACGTGGACCGCACGCCCGTGGACCACCGCTACCAGGTGTTCCGCAGCGACGACGCCGGAGTCACCTGGAAGGGCTTCGCGCACGGCCTCCCCGACGAGCCGGTCCACTCCGCCGTGTTGCGCGACGCCATGTGCGCGGGCGAGGCGGGCGTGTTCTTCGGCACCCGCGACGGTGAGGTGTACGGCTCACGCGACCACGGCGAGACGTGGACGCTCATCGCCAAGCACCTGCCGGACGTGCTGACGGTGCGCACGGCGGTGCTCTGAGTGGCCAAGCCGGTCACCCTCGTCACCTTCGTCCTGCCGAACACGCTGCGACGCTGGGTGAACGACCAGAACGAGGTCCGGGTGTTCGCCGTGGCCGCCTCCGACCACGGCATCCCGACGCTGGGTGGGGCCCTCGACACGCTTCGCCGTACGCACCCGTCCCTGGAGGAGCGGCTCCGCGACGAGTACGGGCACATCAGACGGCATATCGCCATGTTCGTGTGCGGTGCGAACGCGAGCCGCCTCGGCGGGTTGGACTGCACCCTGCCTCCGGGGGCCGAGGTGTACGTCCTTCCCGCACTGGCGTGAAAATCCGGCGCATGCGCGCGCATTTGCAATTGCAGCGGAATTGGACGTCAATTAACCGGCGGGCATCCGTCCCCAACAGCGGGGCCTTTCCTCGTTCCTCGATCCGGATCACGAACCGGGAATCTCCGGTCGAACGCGGTGTTAATCTCTAGAGAACCCCTTGTCCCACAAGGGCAGGGATTGCGGGTTTCGGCTGGCCCGAAGAGTGACTTTTCGGTTACTTATTCCCATAAGGTATTTGCGGTCTTCATTTACCTTCCCAACGAATCAGTGTCAGTCTAATATCTGGTTCTATGTCTCGGTATGCATCAGATTTCCCAGACAGGGGAGCACGCCGCAATGATGCGCACGCCGAGCATGCATGGGAAGCCATCGGCCCACCAATGGAGTGGGAACCCGAGCAACTTTCTGATTCTCGATGGCGAAAGATCGTCCCGGTCGGCGTGGCCGTGGCGACTCTCGTCGGATTGGGCGTCGTCGTCATCGCGGTACGCGCGGGCGACTCGCCACCGTCTTCACCACCCCAGCGTGCCGCCGCGGGATGGGACGCCGAGCGGTCCTCCGCATCACCGTCGTCACCGTCACCATCGTCGTCGAGCTCGAAACGATCGACGGCCAAAACCGCGGCGAAGTCCACGTCACCCCAGCTCACCGCCAAGAAGGCGAGTGAGATTTACGACCATTTCCAGCACGGGATCTCATCCGCTCAGGCCGGGATGGACGAGAAGGCGATCGGAGGGCTGGAGCAGGGTCTCGCACAGGAGATGACCCGAGCCAGCATCTCGACCGCGCGCATGGAGGGGACCAAGATCGCGTCGGGCATGTGGCCCAACACGCGGGTGTGGGTCCCCCGCCACATCGAGGGCCTGGCCGACTGGTTCGTCGCGGTTTCGTACGAGCCGGAAGTGGCCCGGATCAGCGACGTGATGACCAAGACCGGCAGCGGATGGCGGCTCGTCGTCTCCGCCGCCGACGCACGGGTCAACGCGGCGGAACTTCCCGCCATCGCGACCGACTCCGCGGGCTACGCCGTCAGCCTGCCGGAGAACGCCGCCGGCCTGGTCGGAACCCCCCGTCAGATCGTCCGTGCCCACCTGGCCAGCCTGGAGAAGGCACAGCCGGACAAGCGGTTCGCCCAGGGACGGTGGACCAGTGACGCCGCGCTGTTCTGGCAGCGGGAGCGCGAGCAGCTGGTCCAGGCCGGCTGGGGCCTCACCCTGTCGTACGAGCCGGAGGGCGCGGTGCGCGCGCTGCAGACCACGGATGGCGGCGCGCTCGTCTGGTACGCGGCCCGATCGACCGACACCCGCACGGCCCGGCGCGCGGGCGCCAAGGTCTCGCTGAAGGGGTCGGCCGCGGTGCGCACCGCGCACAAGGCCTTCGGCCGCTGGGTGAGCGCGACCTACGGGCGGATGTACGTCGCCTACGTGCCGCCCGCCGGTTCCAGCGACCCGGTGCGGGTGCTCGGCGAGTGGAGCGAAGTGTTGGAGACCGACGGCGCCTGACGTCACCACCAGCAGAGGAAGAGGTGGATCCATGTCGACACCCTCACGCGCGACGGTGATCACCGCGAGCGTCGCGATCGGTGTGTTCGGAGCCGGTACCGCGGTGGGAACCGTCATCGCCACGGGCTCCCAACCCGCCGACCTGAACACGGCACGCCTGATCGCCGGTACCTACCGGCTGGACGACGGGGCGGACGCCTGGACGTCCCTCGCCTCGGACGGCACGGGCGGGCCCTCCTCGCTCTCCGGCGCGGACGCGGGCAGCACGATCACGGCGGGCTCCGGCAAGCAGCGGGTCTGTCTCGCCACCACCACCGACGGCCGCGCCGTGAACGCGGCGGCCGACGGCTGCACCTCGCTGCCCGTGCTGGCCGCGAGCCAGTTCGCCGCGCTACGCCGGCCGGCCAACCCCAACGCGACGGGATCGGCGGCGCCGAAGAGCACTCCCGAGAGCAAGCCGAAGAGCACCCCCAAGGAAACCGCCAAGAAGACGGGTACCTCGTCCGCGCCCCGGCCCACGGCCAAGGCGGCCACGAAGCCGCCGGTGGTCACGGCGGCGCCCACCCGGGCCCCCGCGGCCACGACCGCGCCTCCGGCGACGACCAAGACGATCGGCGCGACCGCGGCTCCGAGTCCGACACAGGGGTTCGTCACGGTCACGGCCACCCCCGTCGCGACGACCTCGGCCGCGCCCGTCGTGACCTCGTCCGCCGCCAAGGGCTCGAACGACTCCAAGGGTTCTAGCGGCACGAATGGGTCGAACGGCACAAAGGTCACGAACGGCACCGCCTCCGGGTCGCCCGCGCCCTCACCCGCCGCCCAGTGGGGGAAAGTCATCGGCACCACACAGAACGGCACCCGGCTGGTGGAACGCGCCGACGGCAGCCGGGCGATCTTCGGGCCGGACAACAAGCTGATCCGGGTCATGCCGGGGCCGTGGGCCACGGGCGTCAAGGTGCTGCCGGACGGGAACTGGCTCCTGCTCCGGCCCAACGGCGACCGCATGATCGTGAGCCCGGCCGGCCAGGAGCTCGCCCCCCAGCAGAACACCGCCACGCCGACCCCGTCACCGGCGGCCGCCGCCGGAACGGGAACAGGAACGGCGGGCGCGGCCGGAGCGACGGGTAACGGCACCACGGGGACCACCGGCGGCACCGGCAGTGGCGGTGCGACAGGCGGGACCACGGGCGGGACCACCGGAACGACTGGCGGAACCACCGGAGCCACTGGGGCCGGCGGGACCACCGGGGCCGCCGATACCACCACCGGATCGACGATCACCGGCGGCGGCACCTCGACCGGGACCGATCACGGGGACCGGCACAGGACCACGCACGGCGGTGAGCACCGCTCAGAGCGCGACACCCAGGGTGGCGCCGAAGGCGGTGCCTACACCGGGACCGGGACCGCGACCGGAGGCTCTGACGGAAGCACTGCCGGAAGCGCCGCCGAGACCGTGGGTGGAACCACTGACGGAACCGCGGCTGGGACCGTCACCGGTGACGGCACCGGAGCCGGGGCCGGAACGGGCACCGGCACCGAAGCCGCCGGCGGCGGGACCGTGCCCGTACCCGGCGCCGACGGCTCCCTCCCCGTTCTCCAGGACCCGGCACTGCTCCAGCAGGCGTCCGAGGCACTGGGACTGGACCAGGGCAGGAGCTACACCGACGAGAACGGCGTCTGGGACCTCAACATCGCTCCGCCCGGCACTCCGGCCTGCCGGGACTACTCCTCGAGCGAGCTCTCCCGGCGCGGCATCCCCCGCGACTCCTGCGCGCTGCCGGCGTTCGTCCGCTGGCTGTACGCGGATCCGGCGCCTGGGCAGGTGAGCAACTGGACCAAGTTCACCGGCCTGCCCGAACGCAACCTGGAGCTCGTGGTGATGAGCCCGTCGGCCATGCCGTCGCCTGCCGGAGAGCCGGGCCGGATCGAGCCTGACACCACCGGGTACGCCGGCTCATGACCATGCCCGAATGGGTGAACGCGCACGGGTCGCACCTGCTCGACTACGCCGGCGGCCTTCTCGGGCCCGCGAGGGCGCCGGTCGTGGTCGCCTCCGTGCTGGCCGCGTGCCGTACGCAGGGGGGACCGCCCGACGGCGTCTCCCCTGCGGCGTGGCTGCTCGGGTCGGTACGGCAGCGGTGCCGTACCGACCCCGAGTACCGGACGGGCTACGTGCCCGGTCCGGGGCCGGGCGTCCCGGACCTGCGTTCCGTCGAGCGCGCCTGGATGCTCGCCGATCCCCTGGGCGCCGAGGCGCTCCGGCTGATGTACCGGCACGAGCTCTCTGTCGGGGACGTCGGCCACGTGCTGGGACTGTCCGTGGAGGACACCGGGCGGCTCGCCACCCGCACCCAGGATCTGATCGAGATCATGGTGAGCGCCATGGACGCGCTCGTCCATGGCCGTGCCGTCTGCCCCGAACTCTCACCGCTGTTCGACGTGCTGTTCCCGGATCCGCCGGGCGCTCCCACTCCGGCGGAGTTCGCCGACGGTCGCATGGCGTTGATGACGCACATCGTCGGCTGCGCCGTGTGCAAGCGGCCGATCAACATCCGCTACACGGTCCCGCAGATGACCTCTCACCCGCCGATCCCGCGTCTCACAGCGGAGTCGAGAGCGCAACTGGAGGGCTCCGCCCCGTCCCGCGTTGACCCGTACGGACCTCCGTCCTTCCCCGGAGGCTTCGCCCAGCGCCCGGTTGACATTCCGCGGCCACGCCGGCCTTCCGCCTTCCCGGGGATGGGCGGGTCCGATGAGCCGCCCCCGGCCGTCGCTCCACCACCGCGGGACGATCCGCCGTGGACGCTTCACACGGTCGCGGGTGATCTCGGCGTTCCCCTGACACCGCTGGTCATCCCGCCTATGGACGACCCCGCTGTCGCAGGCCCCGGTACGCCTGCGGGCGCCCCGGGATCCGCCGCGAAAGGCCCGGTCCCTCCCCCCGATCGTCCCGCGCGGGCACGGCATGCTGCCCCGGATGACCCGTCGCTGACGAGTGCCGACCATGCCGCGAGCCGCACGGATCACAAGGGTGTCGGCACAGGCGATGATCGGGCCACGGGCAGTGGCGGGGGCTCAGGGGCGGGCGACGACCGCGTCATGGGCCCGGATGGCGACCATGCCGCTGCCTCGGACGGCGAGAGCGCGGAGGGGGCGAGCACAGGCGCCCCTGCCTCCGGTGGTGCCGTCTCGGGTGGCGCTGTCTCGGGTGACACCGTCTCGGGTGGTGCTGTCTGGGGTGGTGACATGTCCGCCACGGCGATGGACCACTCGGATCGGGCCACCGCCGGCACCGCCCCCAGCGGGGACGACACCGCTCCTCCGGCGAATGATGGTGCTCCGACGGGTGACGATCTCGTCCCGGCCGACGACGCCCGGACTCCGGCCATCACCTCAGGCACCGCTTCGGGCACGAGCGGCTCCCCGCCGACCGGAGGCGACCGTGAACTGAAGCGCGACGCTTCCGTCGCTGCCGATTCCGTCGCTGTGGATTCCGTCGCTGTCGGCGATGACGGCGGCTCGGTCGGTGACAGCCTCGGCACGGACACCCCTGCCGGGAACAGCACCACCCTGACAGGTGACGACCACCTCGCGGCCGACGGTGATCCCGCCTCGGACACGGACGGCCCCACTCCGGCGAGGGACGACCGTGGTTCCACGGAGAACGACCGTGACTCGGCGGACGCCGCCGACGGGACCGTACCCGAACCTTCGGACGCGAGCACGGCAGGAGACGGCTCCGCCGAGCCCCGTGCTTCCTCTACGGGCCCTCTACCTGACGTGCCCGGGTCACAGGCGAACCGGTCTCCCCTGACGCGGCCGTCATCGCCGGAACCCGCCGCCCCCGCTGAGACCGGGGCCGGTTATGACACACCGCTCTACAACGCCCTGCGCACCCAGGCGTGGGCACGCGAGGTTCTCGCCCGAGCCGCGGAGACGACCGCGGCCACTCAGCCGATCCCCGCCGTACCACCGGCGCCATCGGGTGGGGCACCGGCCGCCTCGAACTCGCCTCCCGCCTCGATACCTGCCTCGCCTCCCACATCACGACGGACCGCACGGTCGCCCAAGCCGCCGAAAACGCCGCTGAAAACGCCGGCGAGTACGGCGCAACCGCCGGGACGGCCGGTACCACCCGATTCGTCGCCTACGTCGATGCCGGTCTCGTCGGCCGCCGGGGCGTCGGCCTCCCCCCTCTCCGCACCGCTGCCGTCCCCGCTGCCCGCCGAGCTGACGGGACCGCTGCCCGCCGAGCTGACCGGGCCCCTGGAGGAGCGGCGTGACCGGTCACGAGGCGGGCGCCTGGGCGGGGGGCGGAACCGGCCCCTGTCCGGCCAGCCGACCCGGCCGGTCCCGGTCGTCCCGAAAGAGCGGCCGATCGCCAGGAACACCTCCCTGAAGATCGCCGTCATCGTCCTCGCCGGCGCGGCCGGGACCGTGACAGGAATCAAGATCCTGGGGCCGGCACTCGATGGAGAGGCGCCCACCGCCCGATCGCTCCAGTCCGCCGTGGTCGAGACCGCGCGGAGCGACCAGGGAACGCAGGGGGTTTTCGGAGATCCCGGTGACGAGGCGGACCAGAGCATGGGCGACGGTCCACTGCGGATACCCGCGACGGTGACACTCGACGAGTTCGGCCAGGGCACCATGACGCTCACCGTCTCGGAGGGGGCCGAGGCCTCGGTCACCTGGCGGATCTCCGCTCCCGGCCTGGTGGTGACGCCCTCCAAGGGCACCCTCAAGCGAGGCGGCAGCGGCGTGGTCAGCGTGCGCGCGCTGAGGGTCCGCTACTGGTGCGGCGCCCCCGAAGCGATGACCACGCCGCTCACCGTCCACGGACCAGCCGAGTCGATCACCACAACGGTGCGCTGGCGCACCTGCTGATAGCTCACGTTCGAAAGGACCGTGCCTTGACAGAGATCCATACCTCGGCCGACGCCCCGGCCGAGCAAGTCCCCGAGACGGTCCCGCTCACCGCGGAACACTTGCTCACCAACCGGCGCCCCGAACCCGCGGGCGGATGGCGGCGCGTCGTCTGGCGGCTCTCCGGCCGGAAGTACATCCCCTCGGAGTCCACCGCCGAACGCGAGCGGCGTACTCTCATCGCGCAGGCCCAGACGCCCGTGGCGAGTGGGCACCACCGGATCGCGGTCATGAGCCTCAAGGGCGGGGTGGGCAAGACCACGACGACGGCCGCCCTCGGCAACACGCTGGCCTCCTTGCGGGGGGACCGGGTGATCGCGATCGACGCGAACCCCGACCGTGGGACTCTGGGAATCAAGGTCAAGTCCGAGACCGCCGCGACCATCCGCACGCTGCTCGCCGAGGCCGACCACATCGTCCGTTACGCGGACGCGCGGGCCTTCACGTCCCAGTCCCCCGCCCGGCTGGAGGTGCTCGCCTCCGACACCGATCCCGCCGTCAGCGAGGCGTTCAACGCGGACGACTACCGGACGGTGGCAGGGCTGATCGAGCGCTACTACTCGATCTGCATCACCGACTGCGGAACCGGACTGCTCCACGGCGCGATGCGCGCCACCCTCGAACTGGCCGACCAGATCGTTCTGGTCAGCCTGCCCGCGGTCGACGGGGCGAACTCGGCCGCCGCGACGCTGGACTGGCTCACCGCCCATGGGTACGCCGACCTCGTCAAGAACGCGATCGTCGTACTGAACGCGGTGGAGAGCAAGTCCGACGTCGACGTCGACCTGCTGGAACGCCACTTCCGCGCGCGCTGCCGGACGGTGATCCGCGTGCCGTACGACCCGCATCTCAAGGAGGGCGCCGAGGTGGACCTGGTCCGCCTCCGGCCGACGACGCGGGGCGCCTACCTGCGGTTGGCGGCGGCGGCCGGGCAGTCGTTCGGCCTGCGGCCGGAACGGGCGGGACGATAGTGCCCCCGGTCGTCGAGGATCCCGTGCTCAACTGGGATCTCGGCCCCCCTCGCCGTGTCCGTACCGCGACCGTGATCGTCATCGCGGTGGCGGTCGCCGTCGTGGCGATCGTCGTCACCGTCGGGATGTCGCGGGGCGTGGAAGCCACGTCGACATCGACGCCCACGCCCACCCCCACCGCCATCGCGCTCGCGCAGCCCCTGGCGTACGAGGGGGACGCGGGGTATCCCATCAGCTTCCCGCACACGGAGCTGGGCGCGGCCTCCGCGGCGGCGGCGGCCCTTGAGGCGGCCTGGACGCTGGACGACGCCCAGGCCGAGCAGGCCGCGGCCCTGTACGCCCCGCCCGAGCAGCGCAAGGCCGCCAGCGACGGCGCGCGGGCCGCCGTGAGCGGGTGGCGCGAGACGCTCGGCCTGCCGAAGGAGGGCAAGCTGCCCGAGGGAGCCTCACTGCGTACGCAGACGATCGGCGTACAGTGGCGCGCCCGCGCGCAGGACCAGATCCAGGTGTCCGTCCTGGTCCAGGTCACGGCCACGACGGGCGCCGGCGCCGACGGCAAGACGTACTCCAGCCCTTACGCGATGACCCTGCTCATGGCCTGGTATCCCGGCGTACGCGGTGACAACCAGGGCGACTGGGTCAACATCCCCGATCCCACGCCACCCACCGTGCCGCAGACCGCCCTTCCGGGCACTCCCGAGTTCGCCGCGGCCGGCTGGAAACCCCTCAAAACCCCCTGATACGAGGAAGAGCCCCCATGTCCCCTCGCACCTCTCCCCGGCGTGCCGGTCTGCTCTCCAACCTCCTCCTTGTGGGGGTGTCCGTGGCGACGGGCGCGATCGTCGCCCAGCCCCTGGCCGCGGGCGCCGACCCCGGCCCGGACGCCCCCGCTCCCGCCGCTCCGGCGGCCGACTCGTCCACGCCGGACTCACCCGGATCGGGCTCGACCGGATCGGACTCTGGCGGATCGGACTCCGGCGGTTCGAGCTCCACCACACCCGACTCGGCCGGATCAGGCTCGACCGGATCGGACTCCGGCGGTTCGAGCTCCACCACACCCGACTCATCGGGATCAGGCTCGACCGGATCGGACTCTGGCGGATCCGGCTCCACCACACCGGACTCGGCCGGATCGGGCGATACCACCTCGAGTTCCCGTGACGCCGCGTCGCGCTCCACCGACTCCGCTCCGGACGCGGGCTCGTCCGGCTCGGGGAGCTCCGACACCCCCTCCTCCGACACGCCTTCGTCCGACGGATCCCGGTCGGACGCGAGCAGGTCGGACGCGGCGTCTTCGGACACGGGATCGTCGAGCACGGACTCCTCGGGCGCCGCCTCCACGGGAACGGGTTCGCCCGCCACCGGCGACAGCACGGCCGCCTCGGCCGCGGATTCGCCGGGAAGCACCGGCTCGTCCGCCGCCACAAGCACCGGCGACAGCGGAGCCCGGCCTGACTCAACGGCGAGGACAACCGCGGATCAGGACACCCGTTCCACAGCGGCCAGGTCCACTCCGGAGGCGTCCGGTGCCGCCGCCCGTGACAGGACCGCCGCGACTCCCGATCCGACGCCCACCACGCCCACCACGGCCACCACGTCGTCCGCTCCGGCCGCGACGCCGACGGACACGGGGAAACCCGTGGTGAGCACGACGCCGACGACCGGCTCCACCCCGGCCACGACCCCCACGGCGGGGACGACGACCGCCGCGAGCCCCGCGCCCACCACCAGCGGCGCGCCCGCACCTACGGCGACCACCTCGTCCAGCTCCACACCCAGTCCGACGCCGTCGAAGAGCACCGCCCCGAATCCCTCGCCGTCTCCCAGCGCGAGCGGTACGGGTGGCGTGGCCGGCACCCTTCCGAAACCGACGGTCGGGGCCTCCAGCGCTCCTCGGCCCACGCAGCCGAATCCCCCCGCCAAGGCGAACCCGGCCAAGGACGCGCCCAGCCCCGCCGCCGAGCTTGCCGGTGACCCGGGTGACACGACGGGAGGGGCTACCGGAGACGTCACCGGCCTGCCGATTCTCGAGACGCATGTCTCGGAGTCGATCCCACTCGTCGTTCCCCTGCCGCCGCTGGCGGTCTCCTTCGCGGAGTCCTGCCAGTCGGTGACCGACGCCGCGTGCTGGAGCCTCGCTCCCTGGCGCGGCCGTACGGGCGACCAGCCTCCGGCCGCGGCCGTCGCGGGCCAGGGGTCGGCGGCGCCTCGGTGGGCCTTCGCGCCGCCCCCGCACCGGATCGCCCCCGCCAGGGTCGCCCCGGCGTCGTGGGGTCCCGCACCGGCTCGGTCGGGCTGCTGGATCTTCAGCCCCTCCGAGGCCTGCGCCCGTCCTCAGCAGTAACCGCGAAACCCCCGTAGAACCCGCTCCACCGAATCATCTCGTCGAAGATCGGCTTTGCTGAACGACCTTCCGTGAGGAGCCGTTGCCACTCGTTGAGAACCGTGCTCACCGAGACCGGTAACTCCTCGGGATCGCCGGGCAAGAGTCCGATCTTCGACGAATGACCGGCACATCCGACCTGGGCCCGCATGCTCAGACCCCCATCCGGCTCGGCGTCCAGGCCGTGCGCGTACGGCTGCGCAGGTGTGCGGGTGCCCTCTTCGGGGGCGGGCCCGCGTCGTCAGACCTTCCGCCAGCCGGGAATCCACGCGCCGTCCTCGACGACGTAGTCCCCGAAGAGCGCCGGAGCCTCTTCCTTCATCAGTTCACCGATGCGCTGGAAGACGAGGCGGATCTCCTCCTCGGCCCCGACCGCCGTACGGGCCTCGATCGTGTGCCTGAGGGTGCGGACGTTGGCGGTCCAGACGAGGCCGGTCGCGACGCCCTCCGGGGCGAACCGCCGCATGAAGGAGGTGCGGTGTTTCTTCTCCGCGAACGGCACGCCTTCCTCGTCCAGCCCGAAGTGCTCCGCCATCCAGGTCTGGAACTCCTCGAGCTGGTCGAGCACGGCGCTCGCTCGCTTCATCAGCTCCGAGTCCTCCCGGGCCCACTCGGGGAACCAGAACGGGATCTCCGACAACCGGACGAAGCGGAGGGACTCCTGGGAGATGGCGACGCCCGGGCGGTGCCGTACCAGCTCGTGGGTGAACACCCTGCTCACGTTGTGCAGCACGAAACTGAAGCTGATGTGCTCCAGAACCGAGCCGTGCGCACTGGCGAGGATGTTGCGGAGGTAGTCGGTCTGGTCCTTCCTGATCCGGGTCACGTTGGGGTTGAGTCCGGGCTCGAAGGATCGGTAGCACAGGCGTCCGGCGAACTCGGCGAGGTTCTGCGCGTCGAACTCGCCCCGCTCCAGCCGCTCCAGCCAGGTCTCGCCTCCGATCTCCCGCAGGTAGCGGGCGAGCTCGTCGTAGTCCAGCTCGGGCCGGGCGACGAGAAAGATCTCGGGGTCGACGCTGTGCATGGTGATCCTCATGTGTTGGTGGATGTGGCCGTCCAAGCAAACCAGCCGTCTGGCCTGGGGAGGAAACCAGGGGACGTCGTCAGGCACCTGAGGTGCCCGTCCGCGTCGTCGTCCGTTCGTGGTCGTCCCGCAGCGGGCCGGAGTGCCCCAAAGCGTACGGTCAAACAGTGGGTGGAGAGGAACGATGGACGGCCCTCGGCGAGATGGATCTTCCTTGCTCCACCGGGTCTCGTTGTCGAAACGCCTCGACGCTGGATGTTGACGTTCGTCAATCTGGTTGCGACCGACGACCCCTGTTCGACACCCCAGGCTGGAAATTTCTATATATAGCCGAATTCCGTCGCTGGAATTGCGGACGCGCCAAATGGACACTCCGTCCCCGTACACACCCGGGCCTGCCAGGAAAGCAGAAAGCGCGCCACGGCGAGCGTGTACACGTCGGGCGCACTCACGCTGATCATGCACACGGAGCGCGGAGCGACGCAGGTGCACGAGCACAGACACGACACACGAAGACGACGCACGAACACGAGCATGGACGCGAGCACGGACACGCAGCACGGACACGCAGCACGGACACGCAGCACGGACACGCAGCACGGACACGCAGCGCCGATGAGGCCGCGACCGGGCGTCCGAGGACACAACGCGCAGCCAAGGCCGACACCCCCCAGAACCGGGCTTGCACCCGACCGCCGCAGCCCCGAACACGCGGTCCGGCTGATCGCCCATCCCGCCCCGACCAGGCGGCACGGACCCAGCACGACGCCAAACTGATTTCGACCAATTAACCCATATACGCCATTTACTACTATCGGATATTCATACAACCATGGACATCGGGCACTATTTCCTAATGAAGGCATTCAAAGTCCGTCGCCGAATTGGATTGCGAATGCCTGTTCGATGTGCCATCATTCATATACGCGTTCGAATAGACGAGGGGGTGGGCATGTCCATGCATTTCAGCTCTTTCGAGTACGCATCGCAAAACCAGTCGCCCTTCCCCGACTCGGGTCCGTGCGACGCGGACTGGTGGGCGCAATTGACCTCAATCCGCCCGACTTGGGCATCCAACGGCAGTTCCGCGCGCGCCGTCGGCGAGCCTTCGTACGACACGGACGACGCTTTGGAGCACGCCGAGGCCGCATTGCCGCTTCCAGGACGGCCCGGCGAGAGGGCGATCTTCCGGAGCCGACCATCCACGTGGCCATCACCGAAGGCCACGTCAACCCCGACACCCCCTGCACCACAGGATCAGCCCGAGCCTTCGCCCGGGGCGCCCTCATCGGCTCCACTTACTCTTTCGCCGCCCACGCTCTCGACGTCCACCAATGAATCTTGTTCTCCGGCCCTTGATCACCCGATCGCGCCGGTGAGCGGCGTGTCCTTCTCGCCCGCCGAGTCCAGTGTTTGTAAGCCCAGTGTTTGTAAGCCCAGCGCTCGTAGGGCCGGCGTCGGCGTCGGCAAGGCCCGCGGTTCGTTCCTTTCGGACACATCCGGCCTGAGCGATGGCAGGCTATGCCCGTCCGTTACTTCCGGCGTCTCCGACCGCGTCGACGCTGCTGGGGCATCGGGCAGATCGTCCGCCGACGACGGCTCCCCTATGAGCGGCTCCGCCAGTGCCGGCATTCCGGCAGGTGGCCACAACCCCTCGGGCACCGGCGATGCCCCTGGGGGTTCTTCTCCCGGTGCGGGTCGGGTGTCGTGGCCGTTGGTGGCGTCGGTTCGGGAGGCGGCGTCCGCGTTGGCGCTCGCGGTGGTGCCGGAGTCCGCGGGGGTGTGTCTGGCCGAGGCGGAGGATCTGTTGTTCGCGCGGGATCGGCTGGTTTCGGCGGTCG
>NZ_JADDIL010000066.1:0-53929 GCF_020826795.1 Microtetraspora sp. AC03309
TTGGCGCATCGGGAAAATTGTTCAGGCCGCACTCGTCCTGCTCAACCACGAGCACAACTGGACCATGCCAGCGTCACACAGCGTGATCTTCAGTTACTGACAATGGCTCACTACCCTGCTACGGGGCGCGAATCTGATCACCAAGCAAGACGTTAAGGACATCGAGGCTTGCGGTGGGATACGCAACGCGGCAGCGCACGGTCTCTTCGATCAACTGAGCAGTGAGCGAGCTGGCGTGATGGAACTGCAGACGAACATCCTGCTCCGTCGACTCGCCGATCTTCAGATCGTCGAGAGCCAAACCTGAGGCCCGCCCCTTCAAGGAGCGGGCGCTCTTCACTGCTTAGTTGAAACAATCCTGCTTGTTAAGCGCGATGCCGTACTCGGTGACCTTGCCGTGCGTGACGGCGAAGGTGTAATAGGCCTTCTTGTTGGCGGGGACCGTGATCACATAGTAGTCGTGGACGTCTTTCTTGATGTGCGGGTAGGCCGTCTTCAACTGCTTGGCGGTCGAGCCGATCTTGATGCCTTCCGGGGTCTTCATGCCCTTCGCGGCGAAGATGGCAGCCAGTCCCACGCTCGGCGAGATGTAGATGCCCACCGAGTCCTTGGGGGTCGGGAACTTCTTCAGGTCCCAGCCGGAGCAACCGCCGTTGCCCGGCAGCTTCTTGACGACGTCCCCCGTCGCCTCGGCCTGCTTGACGGTCATGCCGAGCTTGACGGCACCGTAACCGTAGGGACCCAGCGTCGGCTTCGTCTGGGCGTCCGCCGCGGTGGCGCCGGAGACCAGCAGCGAGCCGGCGAGGAGCGAGGCCCCGATCATCGTCTTCATCATGTCTGCTTTGACTACGAAGCGCCGGGAAAGGTTCTGATGAATTACATACCCGTGAAGTGCTCTGCCCGGTCCGGTACCGTGATCGCACAGTCAAGCGCTCCGGCTTTCCGGCGGCTCAAATGAGCAAGGCCCGCACATCTTCACGGGTGTGCGGGCCTTCTTCGCGTTGTGGTCGTGCATCTCACACGAGAAGCGTTGGGATGGAGTCCGGAGGGTCGAGCATGGTGGTCCGCCTTACCAGCCGGTGCGGTATCTGGTCCACGCTATGGCGGCACCAGCCGCCCGCCGCTGATATGCGCGCAGGTTGGGAACTCCAGGCGGTGACGGCTGGCGGCTCATCCTGGTCCAGTAGCCGGCGTACGCTGCGGCGTAGCTCGTGATCACCTCTGGTGGTGCAAGGTCCCAGTATGGGATGCCGACCAGCGTCTTCTCTGCCCCGACAGGACTGTGCCCCGCCATGATCAGGTGAGGCATGAGATCGGCGATATCCTGCCACGCCGCCCCCTGGCTCGGCTGCGCCCAGTCCACAACGTAGGCGCCGCCGCTAGCCACCAGCAGGTTGTCGGGTCGGATATCCCCGTGGACGAGGGTTAGGCCGTCAGCGTGCGCTGGCCAGACGGCTTCGAGGACGGCGAGGTCGCTGAGGTGCTCGCGCCCCCACCAGTCGAGATCCGCAGGCGGAGAGGTGGCGAGGTCACCCCACCCGTGCAGGAGGCCGGCGCGGGTGGCAGAGGACGGCTGGAGGTCAGGCAAGGGCGACGGGGTGAGCAGGTCAGCCATGGCTGTGAGAGCTGATATGACCGTGGGAATGTCGGCTGAGCCGGGTGACAGGTCGGCGTGGCGGCCGTCGATGTCGTCGAAGAGCAGTACAACCCACCCGGCAGACGAACCGTGCCACCGCAGCCGCGGGCTCGGCACCGAGGGCGGTAGACGCTCCCCGGTCTCGGCTTCGATGAGGTACTTGCCGGCCAGGACGTGCGCGGCGGGGATGGCCTTAACGAACGACCGGTCACTGTTTTGAAGGACGAGTCTCGCGGCGACTCCCGGCGAGAAGCCGCCGCCCTGCACATCGGCGGAGACCACGGTCGAGCCGAGATGCGCGGTGACGAGTTCGCGAAGCTCAGTTGGAAGCTCCGCCCAGGATGGGCGGACGGCGGTGAGCCCCAACGGGGGATGGTCGGACGACACGGAAGAGCCCCTCATGGTCATAGGGAAGGCGGGCAGGTGACACCACGCCGAGCAGGTGCCGGCAGATGCCTGGCTATCCCTGCTCGGCGCCGGTAGCTCGCCGCCCTATGGCCTGATGGGGCATGAATCAACCGTAGCGTCGCGAGCGGTCAGTCGAGGGCAAGATGGTGCCGGTAGGCGTCAATCGACAAGCAGAGCTTGTCCACGGCCTGCGGGGCGGCGCGGTGCGCGAGCGCGAGAATGCGCTCCAGCGAGTCGGTCAGGGACCGAACGGTCGGGACGGGCGGGCTGGCGATCAGCATGTCGAGTTCGCGCAGGCATGCCTGGCCGATCGGGGTTTTGCCGAGGTCGGTGTCGAGGTGGTACCAGCCGTAGAACGCCGTCTGCGGGGACAGCGCGGTCCGGATGAGGCTGCGTGCGGCGGTGTGGAGCATGTGAGTCTCGGCGTAGGCCATGAACTGCTGGCCGCGCATGAGCCGCTTGTGGATCATCCAGGTGAGGACCAGGGCCTCGACGATGAGCTGTTCGCAGGTGGGGGCTGCCGACAGGTGGCGGTTGATGAAGTCGTCGTTAGCCGGGTCATAGAGGTGGATTCCGGCGTCGGGGTTGGTGTAGACGATGCTGCCGCTGGTGAACGCGGCGATGCTTGTGAGTCGGTCGGCCGGGGCCAGGTACAGGTCCAGTTGGTAGAGCCTGCCTGCGTGCTCGATCAGATGGACGTACCCGAGGCCGCCCATGCGAGGCACGATCGTGTCGAGCCAGCCGGGAACGATCGCGCCGAGTTCCGTGGCCGCGAGGGCGTCGTGCACGGCGACGAAGTCGGCGTAGGCCGATGGGGTGATCCCGATGACGAGGTCAACGTCAGACAGCCGGTCGGAGGTGCCCCGCGCGATGGATCCGCGGACCAGTAGGTGCGTGACGGCGGGGCTGGTCGCCAGGACGTCGGTGACCTTTTCCATGATGGCGAACTGGCTGGGCCGGTTCAGGTGTTCGAGTGTGTCGAAAGCGATCCTAGGCACGCGCGGGCTCCTTTCCGCTGATGCCGAGGAGAATGGATTTGCGGCTCTGCGACATCTCGGCAGTTGGGGTGTCGCCAATGGCGGCGTACATGTCGCTGATGAGGTCGTAGGTGCGGCCTTCGGGCAGGGCGTGGGTGAAGTAGAGCCGAAGCAGGTTCCGCTCGGCTGCCCTGATGTAGCCGACTGCCGCGAGGGAGATGGCCTGCTGGAGCTGCTTGTACTCCTCCTCGCTGGTGAGCCCAGGGAGAGCACGGGCAGATCCCTCCGGAAGCTGCTGGTCGGCGGTCGGCGCGGCCAACGTGGGATTGGCGTAGCAGTCGAGGATCAGGTGGGCGCCAGGTCCGTGCGCAGCCGTCCCCGCCGCTCCGGCGTCGGTAGCTGGCTCGGGTGGAGGCCGCGGCCAGCATGGAGCGTCGGGGAACGCTCGCAGGTGCAGGCGCGCCGCCACGTTGGCTGTGAACCAGGTGAAGAAGTCGCTGCCTGGGTCTAGGCCCGCGCGCGCCATTTCACTCCAGTCCTCCCGGTCAAGCGTCGCAAGGTACTGCTGCAGGATCTGGTTGCGATCTTCAACGGTGCAGCCGAGCCGTTCCGGTGGCTTTTGGGCCAGGTGATCGGCGATGACTGCCGCGCTGACGTACCTGTTCACGGTCGGTGTTTGGCGACTGAGGTGATCGGCGTGTGCTTGGAGGATGATGCGTGCCGGTGGGTAGTGCTCCAGGGTCATGCCCATGCCGCCGCAGTCAGCCATGACCTCCAGTAGTCGGCCGGTGTGATCGACTAGGTGGTCGTCGACTTCAGCCGCGGTGATCGCTTCGTGAAGGTGGGCTGCCGTGGCGACATTGCCGGCGAAGTAGCCGTTGAGGAAGTCGCCGTCGCAGGCGTGACGCAGCAGCCACGAGCGCGATTCGGCCCCTCCGACCAGGCAGAGTGCCTCGATGACATAGACCCGGCCCCAGCCGGTGACTCGTTTGGCGAGCCACAGCAGCGCCTGGTCGCCTCCATGGCGGCGTTGGAGAGCACGGGCGGCCAGTGGACCGAACCGGTTCGACAGGAGACCAATGGTCCGGATTAGTGGGATGTCCTCTTCTGCCCAGCCGGCGGCGAGCAGTGCCAGCCCGACGGTGGTCGAGCAGCGGTCGGTGCTGTGCTGCACGAGCCACTGCCCGGTGTGTTGAACTCGCTGCTTCTCCGCCCGCAATGCCGCGGCAGTGATGTGCTCGTTGTGATGGATGGGGACGTTGGCGTCATGGAATGCGTCGGCGAGTGCGCTGGGCGGCGCATCTGGCTTGGCAAAGTGGCCGTCCAGGATGCGGGCAACGTCTGCGCCTACGAGTCGCCGGTCTTTCGGCGCGGGTGGTCGGGACCGTCGACGGTGGAGTTCCTCGTCGGGATACGGCTCACCGTCACGAGGCAGGGGCGAGTCCGGATCTTGCTGATGCAGGTGCATCGCGTAGTCGAACAGGCTGATCTGGGGTCCGAGCGGTCCAGGCTCGGTCGTCTCGCTCACCGGCGGGCGGAGGACTCGATTCTCTCGATCATGTTCGGAACGATGCCAGCCCGGTACGGCCTGAGGCAAGGAGTACCAGGCGCCTGGCAGTGGCTTTCGCATCCGGAGCATGCGCGGATTGCCCTCGCCGAACGAGGCAGACAAGCCGTACGAAGTGCCATCGCGAAGGGCGAGAGGCGCCTTCCACTTTTGATCCGCAGGGTTCCGGGCTCGAGGCCCCAAGCGCCCATCATGGGCATACACGTTGCGCGCCTGGTGGCTGCGGGAACTTGGGCAACAGCTGCAAACCGCGGGGAATGCGCGCTGCGTTACACCCAAGGTCCGGCGGACGACAGGGCTATGGTCCTGACCATGTGGATCAACAAGGTGACCGAGATACTGATCGACGCTGCCGAGATCGCGATCCTGCCCCGGTTTCGGGCGCTGGCCGATGGAGAGGTTGCCGAGAAGTCGCCTGGCGAGGTGGTCACCGTGGCCGACCGTGAGGCCGAGGAGTTGATCAGCCGTCGGCTGCGCGGCGTGGTGGACGCCCCGGTCGTCGGTGAGGAGGCGGCCGCTGGCGATCCTCGACTACTCATGGCTCTACGTGAGGCACCGGTGGCCTGGCTTGTCGATCCGCTGGATGGAACCTCGAATTTCGTTGCCGGGCGCTCCGAGTACGCGGTGATGGCGGCGCTGGTGCGCGACGGGGAGACGGTGGCGGCGTGGATCGTGCGCCCAGCCGAAGGCTACGTCTATGTCGCCGAGCGAGGGTCGGGGGCCTGGCGAGATGGGGTTCGGGTGCGCAGGGAGCCTGCTCCCACCGACCCGGCGGCGCTACGCGGGGCAGCGCTCACCAGGTTCCTCGATCCACCGGCGAAGGCACAGGTCGAGGCTGCAGCGCCTCGATTCGCCGCACTGGGGCCGGGCACCGGCTGCGCGGGTGTGGACTATCCCCGGCTGCTGGACGGCGAGCAGGACTTCGTCCTGTTCCAACGGACCCTCCCCTGGGATCACGCCCCCGGCGTCCTGCTGCTGACCGAGGCGGGCGGTGTCGCGTGCCGCCCGGACGGTAGCGCCTATCGGCCGGCTGACCCGCGTCCAGGATTGCTCAACGCTACAGACATGAACTGCTGGAACACCGTGCGCCCGCTCCTGCTGAGCTGACCCAAAGCGATCCCCGACCCAGGGTGAGCGCAGCTTTCTGCCGATAGCACGGCGATCATAGGGCCGGTGACGTACATGGGCCGGTAGGGAGCGTCATAGATCCGGTTTCGGGAGCCACCGGGGGAGAGTCACCAGAATGGACGATCATGAACTGAGCCGGACGGATATGGACGGCCGGAGTCTCGATGAGCAGCACGGCGAACGGTTCCGAACGATCCTGGAGATCGTTCGGGGACCTTGTAAACAGAAGGTCTGGGGTTCGATTCCCCAGAGCGGCTCCAGCCCAGAGGCCCCTTCCCGTGATCAGGAGGGGGGCCTCTGGCGTTCGTACAGCAGCGAGATACAGCAACGCGCTCTAACGAGCATCGGCTGTGCCGGAGATGATGCTCAGCCAGAGGGCTCGGTCTGTTGCCTGGAAGTGATGGCCGCAGCCGAGACCTCGGACGGTACGTATCCACATCGCTCTGGGGAGCAGTCCGTCTGGTGATCGCGCCTCCAGAGGTAGGTGCTCCGCTCTGTGGCTCTGGCGATCTGGGCAAGGCGGCGTTGTCGGATGCGTGAGACGGTTGACGGAAGGGCGATGAACGTCTCAGGCAGCACGGCCAGTGAACGCGTCACCTGCTCGCCATCGACCATTTGCAGAAGCACGCGGCACTGCCACCAGCGCCGCGCCGCGTCTGGATCCGGCCAGTAGTAGGCCGCGGGATCGGGAAACAGGAAGTGGGTGGCGCTCGGGTCGAGGTGGGCTCGCAGCCACGAACTGGCCTTGCCGAGCCCAAGTCGGAGGCGCCCGGCTTCCTCGTAGAGGGCATAGATCCCTGCGCTGTCCACGGCTTTGAGCATGCGCGCCTGGTGGGGAAGGGGCTGACGGCCTGCTGGGGTTTTTACCGGCCACCCCCACAGGAGGCCGAGGCGTTGCCGCGTGCTGAGCAAGGCAGGCCCCTTACCAGGGGTCGGAAGCGGCGGCGGAGGCGTCCAGCGGTATCCGTCCTCGCTGATGCGCTCAAGAATCCACGCCTGCCCTTCTGGTCCGGCGGTGTTCCAGGTCCAACTCATCGGCCGTTCCGTCATCGCCCGCTCCCGGCGGCTCATTGGCGCTCCTCTACGAGAGGGTTGCCAGTTGTCCGGTCTTGTGATCAACGGCATGTTGTGGCACAGGTTCGCCAGAAACCTGATGCGGTCGAGGTCGGTGGAGGGTGAGCTGTCGTCTGGCAGTTGCTGGGCACGTCGGGCGATGTATCGGATTTCGACGAACGCCCTGGCTGCGAGAGACGCGGCCAGCTCTCGATCATCAATCTCCCGGACAGCAGCGTCCCCGCGAGCCGGCGTTGCGGGGATGGGGGGCGATGATTCGGATGCGTGTGGCTCCTGCTCCTGGCTGTTTGGCCCAGTCACGGCACGAGCTTAGGGCGTCCTCTGTAGCGCGTCACCTGCAAACAGCGCACAACAGAACGGCCGACTATGGCAACCGCTCTCACGAGCATTGGGAATGATCAGTCGAGCGAACGCGCCGTCGCGACCCGTGAAAGCGTGGAAGCTTCTGCTCAAGCTTCGCTGCCCCTGTCGCACCACCGCCATCCTGCAGGACACCCTCGTCCTGCAAGTCTTCGAAGACGACCGCTACTCGCGATGGAAATGCTCCCTGATTCAACGAAGCGCTATTTCCTGGGAGTATCGCCTTTCGAGGCTTCTGGAAAGATGGCGTGGCAACGTCTCACCGTTGACTGGACGGGACCCGCACTCCGCTGGATGCGCCGGGTTTACCGACCGCTCTCGGGCAGGTGGTGTCGGTGGTGTCGATGGTGTCGCTCGTGTCGGCCCTGCTGTTTCTGGCACGAGGCCACACATCTGGGCATGTGTCGCTGTATACACGCGTACTGACAGCCTTCCGGCTGGTCTCTACATACCTTGTGACAGGCTACCTCTGCCTTACGGCTACAGAGAGCACCACAGTCGACCGTCGGCTTCGGGTCGGGCCGTCCTGGCAGTGGGGCGGCGGCCAGGCTATTCGCATGCGGTGAGATGGCGACGTCGATGTAGGTGTTCGTGGAGGGAGAGCCGTTTGATGTTGCGGCACCTCTCGCGGTGGCGTCCGCCAGAGCGGAGCCGCTCGACATCGCGACACCTCCCGCGGCGAGCGCGCTAAAGGTAGCGACTAGCAGGGCCCGACGCGCGATATTGTGGAACATTACGCCTCCCTTTGGCCAAGCAGACCTGCCTTCGGCCCACTCCTTCCTGTCGTGCACCGGCGCGCGATACTTCTGGGTACCCCGCCGCCAGTCGGCTCTTTTTTGGGGCGCGTAATTACGGATATAGATTCGTATTTCGACTTTGCGGGCAAAGTCGAGCGCCGTGCAATATGGTTGGTGTAGAAATTCCCCGGCCATAGCGATTTTTAGACCTAAACTTTCCAGGAGTGGGGCCCTTTCCATCCTGATTCTCGAGCCTGAAGGACGTGAACAGCATTGACGATCTGACCGGTTCGTTTGGGGCAACAGCGTAGTTTCTGGAGGACGCGCCAGTTCTTCAGCTGTGCTTTGGCCCGCTCACCGGGACCGCGGAGCTTGGCGTGAGCTGAGTTGGCGATCTTCTGCCCGACCACGCAGGAAGAGCCATCCCGGCCCTGGCCAGCGTTCCAGCAGGTTGGACGACCTCCGGCGCCCTTGCCTGCGGGCTCCTCGCTGCGTCCGGCCTCGGGGACGCGGCCCCGGTATCGTCGCTCCCGTCGCCCGGCCTTGAGAGGGGATATCGGATGACGGCGCTGTCGGCCGCAGACGACGCCGGGAGCGTGCCCAGGCGCGATTCCGGTGACATGGACCTTGAGCGGTTCCGGGTTGAGCTGGGCGGATACTGCTACCGGATGCTCGGCTCGGCGTTCGAGATGGAGGACGCCGTGCAGGAGACCCTGGTGCGCGCCTGGCGGAGCCTCGATCGGTTCGACGAGGCCCGAGGGCCGCTGCGGTCGTGGCTCTACACCATCGCCACCAACATCTGCCTTGACATGCTGCGCAGCGCGCAGCGCCGCGCCCGCGCGATGGACCTCGGCCCGTCCGCGCAGGCCGGCCCCGACCTCGGTGTACCGCTGCCGCAGAGCATGTGGCTCGAGCCGATACCGGACGGCCGCATCCTCCCCGCAGGCGGCGATCCGGCGGAGCTGACGGCGCGGCGCGAGACGATCCGCCTGGCGTTCGTGGCCGCGCTCCAGCATCTGCCGCCTCGCCAGCGGGCGGTGCTGATCCTGCGTGACGTGCTGTCGTGGAAGGCGGACGAGGTCGCGCGGTTGCTGGGCTGCACAGTCGCGTCGGTCACCAGCGCGTTGCAACGTGCCCGCGCGACTCTCAAAACCATCGAAATCGCTCCCGCCGAGCCGGTCCAGCCGGTGGACCAGGCGCAACGGAGACTCCTCGCCCGCTACTGCGAGGCCTTCGAGCGCTACGACGTGGAGACCCTGGTGTCACTGCTGCACGAGGACGCCACCATGTCCATGCCGCCGTTCTCGTGGTGGCTGCGCGGTCGCGCCGAGATCCGCCGGGCGCTGCTCGCCGCCGGGCGGCCCTGTGAGGGCGCTCGCCTGGTGCCGACCGTGGCCAACGGCTCGCCGGCGTTCGGGCAGTACCGGCCCAGCGGGCCGGACGGCCACTTCCAGCCGTTCGCGCTCATGGTCGTGGAGCTCTCCGGCGGACTGATCACCGAAACGACGACCTACCTCGACGCCGAGCGGATGTTCCCGCTCTTCGACCTGCCCGCCACTCCCGTCGCCGCCGTTCCCTGACTCTTCTCCCGGATCGTTCCGGATGAGCGATGAGTTTCCACGTGCCGTTTCGTACTACAGGCGAGGGCGCATTTCACGCTGACATGCGCCAGGAGCGGAAGCGAAGGGACGAAGGCACGATGGCCGACTATGTGGACGTCAACGGCGTGAGCATGTGGTACGACGACCGCGGCGAGGGCGATTTCGTAGTGCTCCTGCACGGCGGCCTCACCGACAGCAGAGATTTCTCCGGGAACCTCGACGCACTGTCTGGGCGATTCCGACTCCTGCTCCCCGAACGCCGGGGCCACGGCCGTACAGCCGATGTGCCGGGACCGATCACGATTGAGGTGATGGCCCAGGACATCGTCGCGTTCCTGGACAAGATCGTCGCAGCTCCGGTGCGATTGGTCGGCTACAGCGCCGGGGCGGCCGTGGCGCTGCGGGTCGCCGTGAGCCGCCCCGACCTGGTCGACAGGCTCGTCCTGGTCAGCGGCGGCTTCCATCCGGACGGCATGATCCTCCGGCCTACCGCCGACGATCAGCCGCCCGCTCCTCTGGTCGCGGCCTATGCCGAGGTGTCACCCGACGGTGCCGACCACTTCCCGGTGGTGCTCGCCAAGATCGCGCATGCGGCGGCCGAGGAACCGGGCATGGCACCGGCCGATCTGCGCGCCGTCACCTGCCCGGCGCTGGTCATGACCGCCGACGACGACATCGTGACCTTGGAACACACGCTGGAGCTGTACCGGGCTCTGCCGAACGCGGAGCTGGCCGTCGTGCCCAGGACGTCGCATCTCCTCCTGCACGAGAAGCCGGAGCTGTGCACTCGACTGGTGACCGACTTCCTGAGCTCCGAACCCGCAGCTACCTGGATGCCGGTCAGCCGCGCCGGCTCGCATACCGCTTTCGGCCCTTTCAGCCATGAACAGGGGAACCTTCCTCCGGACCTCGCCAAGCCCGCCCGACGCGCCCTCGTCGCCGCCGGATTCACGCATCTGGGACAGCTCACCCTGGTCAGCGAGGCGGACCTCGGCCGCCTGCACGGCATGGGCCCCAAAGCGATGGATCAACTTCGCCGGGCTCTCACCGCGAATGGTCTCTCCTTCGCAGAGGAGAGGTGAACCACGCCTGCGGAGATCGCACCGGTGGCTCTGGGGTCCGATTCCCCAGGCGGCGCGCAGTTCAAGGTCCCTTGGGTCTTGACAGGCTCCCCGTTGGCCGCGGGCTCCCCGCATCCGTTCGCGGCCCACTCTCCAGGGCACCGGGATCGCGGCGTTCGGCGGAGCCGCCGCCGGCGTTCGCGTACGGGAGGCGCAGGCGGATTCTCGGTCGGCACCGCCGGTCGCCGGGCAGCCGGCGGGCACACGCTCCGGGTCACTCCTCCGGCATCCGGGCGCGCAGGGCCCGGATGAACCAGTCGAACACCGGCACCAGGCTTTCCGGGGCCGGCCAGCCGTTGATCACCGCGAGCAGTCGGAAGTACAGCTCCCTGCGAGGGTCGTTCGCGGTCTCCAACCGGGTCAACAGGCGACGTCGGAGGTCGACGTCGTCGGGGCAGTCGAAGACGTACGCGTATCGCGCCGTGACCGCCGCGACGACAGGGTCGGCCTGGGGCGAGGCCGGGTCGATACCGGTCGCCAGGGCCGGGCCGGCATGGTCGCGGACCATCGCGGTGGAGTCGCGGCGCAGGGTCGTCGTGTCGCCCTGGGCATGCTCGGCCGCATGGTGCTCGGCCATGCGCCGCACGCTGGCACGGAAATCCGGGTCCTGGGACAGTTCGGCCAACTCCACCCACGCCTCGACCTGCTCGGCCTCGGGGTTGTCGGGCAGTTCGGGGGTCATCGAGCGCCAGATCCCCGCGAACCGGGCCGTGGCGTCCAGGCCGCCGAAGACGGTGTCGAGGAAATCGCCGATCAGACGTCGACGCTCGTCCTCGGAGAGTTTGGCCAGCTTGTGCATGAGTTCCATCTCCTTGGGGCTGGACCCGCGTTCGGCCACCGCCGTCAGCACCGCGCACCGTAGGCGCAGCGTTCGGATCTGCACCGCCAGTGCTTCGGCGTGCGCCGCGGCGACCTCGGGAAGCGAGATCTCCCGGTCCACGACCCTCCGGATCGTGGACAGGTCCAGTCCCAGGTCGCGCAGCGTCCGTACGAGGTCCAGGCGTGCGACGGCGTCGATGCCGTAGCGGCGGTAGCCCGCGGGGCTGCGGTCTGTCGGCGGCACGATCCCGAGGTCGGAGTAGAACCGAATGGCCTTGACCGTCAGCCCGGTCCGCCGGGCCAGATCACCGATCGAGTAGAGCGTGTCGCCGTCCATGCCCTCACCTTCGCGCCTCCCCTTACTGGAGACTCAAGCCCATTCGCCCGCCAGCCGGCAAACCACGCCTTATGTGCATAAGTCCGGATAATTCCTCGCCGGGCAGTCGGATGCGGGTACAGGCAGGCACCCGTTCCAGGCGTGTACGGAACAACTGATCACCGATGGACGAGATCGTTCGCGCCACTCATACTGAGGTCGGCCGAGGGCGACGGAGGCGTGCATGCGTGTTCGCGGGATGGTCGTTGCGTCAGTGCTGGCTATGACAGCCATCGCGGGTTGCGCCGAAGACGCCGGCCCGACCTGTGACGAGGCATTCCGCATCCTGGACGCGGCGGGAGCCGAGGCGAAGAGCACGGCGGCCCAGGCCACGGGGTCGGCGGCGGGCAGGCCCTTCGCGGAGGCGGCTACCAGACTGCGCGCTCTGGAGACCTCGAACGAGGAGATCAAACGCCGCCTCGCGAAGGTGGCGGGAAGTCTGGACGAATTCGTCACGTCGCTCGACGAGGGCCAAGCCGGCGCGAAGCTCCAGGAGGCAGTGGTGAAGCTCGACGTGAACGCGTTGTCGGGCATCTGCGCCAAGCACGGCTGGAAGCCCTCGACCGCTGGTTCCTGACCGGGCCGGTGCCCATGTCCGCGACCGCTCGGGGACGGCCGTTCCACGCTCGGTGAGAACTGTCGTATCCCTCTGCCACACTGGACAGCATTGTGATCATATCCCCGCCTCGTCCAGACACCGTCGCCACTGTCTTGCCCACCGCGGACGGTGACGTTCTCGTCATTCCCTACGTCCTGCCCTTCCGGGTTCCCGCGGAGGCGCTCACCATGACCGTCGCCGAATGGCTCGGACTCGACACGTCCTGATCACTGCCGGGCTCGGCGAGATCTCGGGCGTCCACGCGAGCGAGCCGGGTCTCGCCAGCGGAACCGCCTGCCGTGCGCCTGAAGCGACAGCGCCGAGCGGATGAGGTTCGCCGCCGAAGGTCACGTCCACGGACGTGACCCCGGCGAACCGCTGGGCAGGGCGTCTGTGCCGTGTGCGCGTCGGCGGCTACTTCAGCGAGACCTTCACGCCGCCCGAGAACATGGAGTCGTGCAGTTCGATCGCGACCGGTTCCGTGCCCTTCGGCACGTCGAACAGGACGACGCCGCGTACGGAATTGCCCGGGTTGACCTGCTCGTAGAGGCTCTTGGACTCGGCGAGATAGAGCGCCGCCTCGGAGTCGGCGGAGTACTCCCTACCGGAGGCGTCGAAAAGTTTCTGCGCGTCTCCGGCGAACGACTGGGCTTCGTCGCCGATGTTCTTCACCGTCATGTTGACCAGGACGAACTCACCCTGTGCCGACTTGCCGAGGACGTCGTCGCCGACCTTCGAGGCGGTGTCGAGCTTGGTGACCTTGAACGAGAACCTGCCGTCCTCGACCACGTCACCGATGCCGGCGGCACGCGCCTCCCGGGACGTCTTCGGGCCGGTGGCGGTCGATGGGGTGTCGTCGCTTCCGCGGGTGGCGATCGCGAGGCAACCTCCGACAAGCAGGACCGGCACAGCCACCACAGCGGCGGCCCAGATCAGGCAGCCGCGCTTCTTCCGCGCCCTGCGCGGGACATAGGAGCGTGGAGGATGCGTCCGTCCATGGCCGGGCTCGGGCTGGGGCGGGGGGCCGTATGGCTGTGACATAGGGGGATCGCCTTCGACGCACGGGTGTTGGTGTGGTGTTGACGTGTGCCCTGACGTGCTGGTTTGCGCGCTATGCGCGAATGGTTGGAACTCCATGCGGGGTCATGGGGGCGACACGCCAGGGGCGACAGATGACCGCGCTCGGGACCTGATGGGCTGGGGCAACCCGAACGGGCCTCGGCTCGGCGGGGACTGCCGCAGGCGGCCGTCGGCCCCGCTGTACGGGATCGCCGTGATCTCGGGAAGGCGAAAAACGTGGAAACGGAAGCCGGCCAAATTTCGCCAAATTGAAGCTGATATTTCCCGATATTGTCCGCAGGGTGGAACCTCCGGTGCCGGTGACAGAGGCGCGTAGAGACGTCTGGTGGTGGCTTTGGGTGATTGCGCCACCCGCCCTGGCTGCCGGGGTGACATTGGGCGACGCGATGTTCCCGGGTGGAAGCATCGTCTTCACTCTCGCCACCGCGGCGGCCTGGGTATTCGCGTGCTTCGCCTGGGCGGCGATGCTTTGCGCGCCCGAGTTCAGGAAGCGCGTGGCCGTCCTGCTCGCGCCCGCCGTGGCCGCGAGCACGTTCGGACTCGTCGCCGCGGACATCCCCTTTCGCGCCGCTTTTCTCATGTCCAAGCCCGCTCTGACGAGGTTCGTGGAATCGCTGCCGGTGACGGAGGGACCGGACGGGCAGGAGCAGGAGGAGTCCGGGCCGCGGTTCCGGCTCGTGGGGCTCTACCCCGTCGGAGGATGGAGTCGCGACGCCGGAAGTGCCTACCTCGGCATCGTGGGCGGCGGTGGGCTGCTCGAATGGTGCGGCCTCAGGTACCTGACCGGTGATCGGATCGACGATTACGTCTACTCGTCGGCGCGCCGTCTGGATGACGATTGGTACGTCGTCTGCGAGGACTTCTGACCCGTGGAGCGGGAGGCCGCCGTACGGGATGGGTGTGAAAGGTCAAGAGCTGCTCATTGGCCTGCTACGGATCGGGTGGTCGTCACATAATGTTTCGCGATGGAGACGGTGAGTGAGTGCCCGGTCGACGTCAGCATCCTGGTGCCGACGCACAACTGCCGCGCGTACCTCGACCGGTGCCTCGTCTCCCTGCTGATCCAGCGGGTGAGCAAGGAGATCATCGTCGTCGACGACGGCTCCACCGACGACACCCGATCGCTCCTGGACCTGTACGCCGCCCACCATCCGAACGTGATCAAGGTGGTCTACCAGGACCACTCGGGCACTCCCGGCAGTCCGCGCAACCGCGCCCTCGCGCTCGCCCGGGGGCGGTACGTCTTCTTCTGCGACGCGGACGACTATCTGGGTGCGGACGCGCTGAACCGGATGCTCACGACGGCCGACCACAACGGGGCGGACATCGTCCTCGGCAAGATCATCGGACACGGTCGCAGGGCGCCGGAGTCGATGTTCCGGGAGAACGCCGACCGGGTCACCCTGCTGGAGAGCACGGTCTACAACAGTCTGGTCTGCTTCAAGCTCTTCCGGCGTGACCTGCTCGACCGGCACGGCATCCGGTTCGACGAGACGCTGCGCGTGGGTGAGGACATGGTCTTCACGGCCCACGCCTACTGCCACGCCGGCGTGATCTCGGTCGTCTCCGACTATGACTGCTACCACCTGATCTCGCGGCCGGACGGCAGCAGCGTCATGCAGGAGCTGGGGAGCCGCGACCCGCTCGCCTGGCTGCGGATGGCCCGCGTCCCCATCGGGCTCATGGTCCGGCACGTCCCGCCCGGCCCCCTTCGTGATCACCTGTTGCTGCGGCACTTCAGACTCGACGTGTTCGACCAGCTCGGAGCTCCGTTCCTGGCCGCGGACGAGGCCGATCGCGAGAAGATCGCCATCGAGGCGGCCGACATCTGCGCCGAATGGCTCACCGAAGGCGTGATCGCGCGGCTGGGGGCCGCCGACAGGATGCGCGTCGAGTCCCTGCACGACCTCGACCGGCTCGTACGGCTGGCCCGCGTCGAGACGGCCGCGCTCCGCCATCGCCTGACCACCCTGGAGTGGGACGACGACCGCCTGGTGATCGGCGGACACGTCTCCCTGGACGGGTTCGAGGGGGACGCCTGCCTCCTGCTGAGGGAGCGCACCACCCGCCGCGAGAGGCGCGTCCCGATCACGAGGGTGGCCGACCTGTTCAGCGTGTCGATCCGGGTGACCTCGCTCCCGACCGGGATGTGGGACGTCTACGCCGCCGTCGACTGCGAGGGCGTCCGCAGGCTCGCCCGGCTCGGCGGCGAGCGGATGCCCGGCCTGGACCGCCCGGAGCCGCGGTTCACCTCCGGTGTCGTCGCCCTGCCCTACCTCACCCGGCAGTACGGCAACCTCAGCGTGGACATCGGCGGCCATCTGGCCCGGGTCCCCGCTTCCGTACGGCTGGCGGGAGCGAGGTGGCTGCGCGACCGGTTGCGCGTTGAGGGAGTCGTCGAGGTGGCGGGCGAGCCCGCCGGCGTGGCCGTACGCCACCTGGTCTGGCGGGAGCGGCGGTCCGGTCGGGAATGGCGCACGGCGGCAAGGGCGGTGGCGCCCGGCACGTTCGTGGCCGAGATGCGATGGCCCGCCCCCGGCACCTGGGACGCCTATCTCGAACTGGACGTGGGCGGCCCGCCCGTCCGATTCCCCGTCAAAATCGGCGATCTGCGGCATCTGCCGCCGCCGCTGGCGTGGTGGAGCGGCCTGGCCCGGTGGGGTGCCCGGCCGTACGCCACTGCCGTCAACCGTAGGCTCAGCACGGCCGTACGTGTCGTGACGCCGTTCACCGTCCTCCGGAAGCTCCTCCGCCGCCGCTAATGCGAACTGTTTGCAACTGCTAGGCCATGTCCTAAAGTTGTCGCAGACGCGCATTTCGGAGGCTTGCCGTGCATGTACCCGATGGGTTCTTCAACGCTCCCGTTTCACTCGCGGCAGGGGTCTTCGCCGCCGCGGGAGTGGCCGTATGCCTCAAAGGCGCGCGGAACGAGCTGAACGACCGCACCGCCCCGATGGCGGGGCTCGTCGCGGCGTTCATCTTCGCCGTCCAGATGCTCAACTTCCCCGTCGCCGCGGGGACCAGCGGCCACCTGCTCGGAGGGGCGCTGGCCGCGATACTCGTCGGGCCGTACACGGCGGTGCTCTGTGTGGCGGTGGTCCTGCTGGTGCAGGGCTTCTTCTTCGCCGACGGCGGGCTGACCGCGCTGGGCGTCAACATCACCCTGATGGCCGTCGTGACGTCGGTGGTCGGGTGGGCCGTCTTCCGGTTGATCACGCGGAGCGCCCCGCGCAGCCGTACCGCCGTGGTGGTCGGCTCGTTCGTCGCGGCGGCGGTGTCCGTACCGGTGTCGGCGCTCGCCTTCACCGCGCTGTTCTGGATCGGTGGCACCGCGCCCATCGACCTGGCGGCGGTGGCGGCGGCGATGGGCGGCGTGCACGTCCTGATCGGCCTGGGCGAGGGCCTGATCACCGCGCTGACCGTCAGCAGCGTCCTCGCCGTGCGGCCGGACCTCGTGTACGGCGCCGCCGGCCTGGCCCGCCGCCTGGTCCTGCGGACCGCCGACGGCGAGGTCCCGGTCGATGAGCCGGCTCCCGCGCCGAAGGCCGGCATCCGGCCCATTCTGCTCGGCGGCGGCCTCATCGCCGTGCTGCTCGCCGGTGTCGTGTCCTTCTACGCCTCCGGCTCGCCCGACGGCCTGGAGCGGGTGGCGGCCGACAAGGGCTTCAACGCGGGCGAGAAGGCCAGCAGCGTCGGACACTGGCCGCTCGCCGACTACGGCGTCAAGGGCGTGGAGAACGAGCGGCTGTCCCTGGGCGTCGCGGGCGTCGCAGGGGTCGGGCTGACCGTCCTGGCCGGAGGCGCGGTCTTCTACACAGTGCGGCGACGCAACCGGGTCAAGGCCGCCGCGTGAGCGGGACCGTGTCACCCGCGACTGTGTTCTCCGCGACTGTGTTCTCCGCGATCGTGTCCCCAGCGATCGCGTTCCGCGCGATCGTGTCACCCGCGACCGGCTTCGGCGCGACCGCCGCCGCGTGGTCGTCGCGGCCGGAACGGCCATGAGCGCGGGCCATCACCACCAGCTCTACCGCCCCGGCGACACGGTGGTGCACCGGTTGCCGCCGCAGTGCAAGCTGCTGGCGGCGGCCGGGTTCGCCGTGGCCGTGGTCGCCACGCCGAGGGAGAGCTTCTGGGCCTTCGGCGTGTACGCGCTCCTGCTGGCGGCCGTCGCGGCGGCGGGGCGGGTGCCGCCGGGCTTCGTACTGCGCCGCATGGTGATCGAGGTGCCGTTCGTGCTGTTCGCGGTCGCCATCCCGATCATCGGGCTGGGCGAGCGGGTCGAGGTCCTCGGCATGTCGCTCAGCGAGCAGGGCCTGTGGGCGGCGTGGAACATCCTGGCCAAGGCCACCCTCGGAGTGATCGCGTCGATCCTCCTCGCGGCCACCACCGAGCCGCGGATGATGCTGCTCGGCGCGCAGCGGCTGCGGCTGCCCCAGCTCCTGGTGCAGATCGCCATGTTCATGCTGCGCTACATGGACGTGATCATGGACGAGATGCGCCGTATGCGGGTCGCCCGCGAGTCGCGCGGGTTCGTGGCCAAGGACGTGCGGCAGGTCCCCGTGCTGGCCAAATCGGCCGGCGCGTTGTTCATCCGCTCCTACGAGCGGGGCGAGCGGGTGCACCTCGCGATGCTGAGCCGCGGGTATACCGGAGAGATGCCGATGATCCGTGACCTGTCGGCATCGCTTCGGCAGTGGGGCACCGCGGGACTGCTCCCCGGTCTCGCCGCCGTGACGGCCGTACTCTCCTGGAGCCTTTCTTGACGACTTACCCCGTTTCCTCGCTCGAGGTCAGCGGCCTGGCCTACGCGTACCCGGACGGCACCCAGGCGCTGTTCGGGGTGGACCTCTCGATCGGGAGGGGAGAGCGGGTGGCCCTGCTCGGGCCCAACGGCGCGGGCAAGACGACCCTGGTCATGCATCTCAACGGCATCCTGACCGCCGGGCACGGCTCGGTTCACGTGGCCGGGCTCGCCGTGCGCGCGGACACGATGAAGGAGATCCGCCGCCGGGTGGGGCTGGTCTTCCAGGATCCGGACGACCAGCTCTTCATGCCGACCGTACGCGAGGACGTCGCCTTCGGCCCGGCCAACCTGGGGATGCGCGGCGCGGAGCTCGACCGGCGGGTGCGCGACGCGCTCGAACGGGTCGGCATGCTCGACGCGATCGACCGGCCGCCGCACCACCTCTCGTTCGGCCAGCGCAGGCGGGTGGCGGTCGCCACCGTGCTCGCGATGGAGCCGGAGATCCTGGTGTTGGACGAGCCCTCGTCCAACCTCGATCCGGCCGCGCGCCGCGAACTCGCCGAGATCCTGAAAAATCTTGATGTGACGGTGCTGATGGTCACGCATGACCTTCCGTACGCGCTGGAGCTGTGCGAGCGGTCGCTCATCCTGTCCGGCGGCGTGATCGCCGCCGACGGTCCCACACCGGCGCTGCTGTCCGATCAGGATCTGCTCGCCGCCCACCGGCTCGAATTGCCGTACGGCTTCGCGGTTCCAGCCGTTTAGATCGGGTTCGTGAACTTCACCGTCGGTGATGTCGAAGTAAAGTGGCCTCGCTGAGGAGGTCCATCATGAAGCTGCGGCTCGCGCGTCGATCGCTCTCCGGCGCCGTCGTCGTGGCGGTGACCGGAGAGCTCGACCTGTTCACCGCGCCGATACTGCGCGATGAGGTACGCGACGCGATCATGCAGGACGGCCCGACCCTCGTCCTGGACCTCGCGGCCCTGTCCTTCATGGACTCCAGCGGGCTGAGCGTGCTGATCGAGGCGTGGCGCCTCGCCACGAGCGAGGGCGGGGGCGTCTGCCTCGCCGCGCCGCAGCCGCCGGTGGCCCGCATCCTGCGCACGACCGGCCTCGATCGCCGGATGAAGGTCTATCCGGATGTGGACACCGCGATTTTGACCCACCCTGAGTAGAACTTCATTCGGTTGTCGCGTTAAGGTCCGGCTATGGATCTCAACGGAGCAGCAGCAATCATCTCGGGCGGTGCCAGCGGCCTCGGTGAGGCGACGGCACGCGAGCTGGCAGCCGTCGGCGCGACAGTGGTCATCGCCGACCTCAACACGGAGCGGGGCAAGGCGATCGCCGACGAGCTCGGCGGCGTCTTCGTGCAGACGGACGTGTCCGACGAGGCGTCGGTGCAGGCGGCGGTCGACGCCGCGGTCGCCACCGGAAAGCCGCTGCGCGCCGTGATCAACAGTGCCGGTATCGGCTGGGCGTCCCGCACCGTCGGCCGTGACGGCGCCCCGCACGACCTCGCGTCCTACCGCAAGGTCATCGACATCAACCTGATCGGCACCTTCAACCTCATGCGCATCGGCGCGGCGGCCATGGCCAAGACGGAGCCGGCGGACGCCGACGGCGCGCGCGGCGTGGTCATCAACACCTCCTCGGTCGCGGGCATCGAGGGCCAGACCGGCCAGGTGGCCTACTCCGCGTCCAAGGGCGGCATCATCGGCATGACCCTCCCGGCCGCCCGCGACCTCGCCGCGATCGGCGTCCGCGTGCTCACGATCTGCCCCGGCATCATCGACACACCGATCTACGGCAAGATCGGCGACAAGAACGCCGAGGAGTTCAAGGCCAAGTTGGCCGCGCCCGTGCCGTTCCCCAAGCGCCTGGGCCGAGCCTCGGAGTTCGCCCACCTCGTGCGCAGCCTCGTCGAGAACGACTACATGAACGGCGAGGTCATCCGCTTCGACGGCGGCATCCGATTCCAGCCCAAGTAACCGAGGTGAGGTCACGTGTCTGACGAGGTTCTCGTAGAGGTCGACGGCGCGGTCGCCGTCGTCACGATCAACCGCCCCAAGGCCAGGAACGCGATCAACGGTCCGGTGGCCCGCGGTATCGCCGCCGCGATGGACGAACTGGACGAGCGTACGGACATCTCGGCGATCGTGCTCACCGGGGCGGGCGGCACGTTCTGCGCGGGCATGGACCTGAAGGGCTTCCTCACCGGGGACATGCCGGTCGTCGCGGGCCGCGGCTTCGGCGGGCTCACCGAGAACCCCCCGAAGAAGCCCCTGATCGCGGCCGTCGAAGGCTACGCCCTGGCCGGTGGGTTCGAGCTGGTGCTCTCGTGTGACGTCGTCGTCGCGTCCGAGGAGTCCAAGTTCGGGCTGCCCGAGCCCAAGCGCGGCCTCGTCGCCGCAGCCGGTGGGATCATGCGGCTGCCCCGGCGCATCCCGTACCACGTCGCCATGGAGATCGCCCTGACCGGTGATCACTACCCGGCGGCCAGGCTGTACGAGCTGGGCCTGGTCAACCGGGTCACCCCGGCGGGCGAGGCACTCGCCGGCGCGCTGGAGCTCGCCCGTACGATCGCGGCCAACGCCCCTCTCGCGCTCGCCGCGACGAAGAGGGTCGTCGTCGAGTCGGCCGACTGGTCGAGCGGCGAGATGTTCGCGAAGCAGGGCGAGATCGTCAACCCGGTCCTAGGCTCGGCGGACGCCATGGAGGGCGCCGCCGCGTTCGCGGAGAAGCGCTCGCCCAACTGGACGGGCGCCTGACCTGCTCTCCCCGCCCTCGCGATGATCGCCGGGGGCGGGGAGCATCTCGCGCCGGACGCGCGGACCGTTCCCCCTATCCCGCCCGTTCCGGCCGTCCCGGCCGCGGACCCGATCCGCACACGCGGCCGGGACTGCGTACCGTGAAGAGATGAACGACTCCGGCGCACCGGTTCCCCCTACCGGCCGGTCGACCCGCGATCGCGTGGTCGGCCTCCTGAGTGGCGCTCTCGGCAGCGCGATCGTCATGACCGTCCTCGTCTCCGCCATGTGGGCGGTCGAGGTCGTGGACTACATCGAGGACGGCGCCCTCGACCGGTACGGCATCCTCGCGCACGATCCCGACGGTCTGCCCGGCATCCTGTTCGCCCCGTTCCTGCACGACGGGTTCGGCCACCTGATGGCCAACTCGGTGCCCCTGCTCATTCTGGGCTTCATCGCCGCGATCCGCGGCATCGGCAGGTTCCTGGGGGCGAGCCTCATCATCATCCTGGTCAGCGGCGCCGGGGTCTGGCTGACCAGCCCGCCGGGCACGCTGACGGTCGGAGCGAGCGGCCTCGTCTTCGGCTACTTCGGGTACGTGGTCGCGCGGGGGTTGTTCGACCGGCGCGCCCTGGACATCCTCCTCGGGGTCGTCGTCGCCGGGCTGTACTACTCGATCCTGTGGGGAGCCCTGCCCGGCGAGTCCGGGATCTCCTGGCAGGGCCACCTGTTCGGCCTCATCGGCGGCGTCGTCGCGGCCTGGCTGCTCCGCCGTCGTGCCGTACGGGAAGGCGCCTGACCGCGCCGCCCTTCCCGTACTGAGAGGTATGGCAGGAGCAGGTACGGCACGGATGCCGGGTCGTCGCGCGCGGTTCGCCCCTGAGCGCCTGACAGCCCCCAGGAGCCCCGGGCGCTCGCGTACTCACCCAAAGGTGGGGGGTGAGGTGCGGAGCCCGCTGCGTCGTTCCTGGCTCGCGGGCACGGTGTTCAGCCGGGCGTTCAGCCGGGCGTTCAGGCGGGCGCGGTGTTCAGGCGCGGACCTGGGCGTGGGTCAGTCGTGCGCGCGGTCGCCGGCGGACGAGTTGAGCATGCGGTCGATGAGGGCCAGCCCGATCGCGGACACGATGAACACCAGGTGGATCAGCGTCTGCCACAACATGGTGTCGGTGCTCATGTCGCGGGCCCTGATGAACGTCTGCAGCAGGTGTATGGACGAGATGCCGATGATCGCGGTGGCGAGCTTGACCTTGAGCACGTTCGCGTTGACGTGGGACAGCCACTCGGGCTCGTCGGGGTGCCCGTCGAGGTTGATCCTTGACACGAAGGTCTCGTAGCCGCCCACGATCACCATGATGAGCAGGTTGGAGATCATCACGACGTCGATGAGCCCGAGGACGCTGAGCATCACGGACTGCTCGACGTTCATGCCGCTGGCGGAGAAGTCACCGGTGACCAGGTGCCACAGCTCGACCATGAACTGCCAGACGTAGACCCCCTGGGCCACGATCAGCCCGAGATAGAGGGGCACCTGCAGCCACCTGCTGGCGAACATCACATAGCCCAGGCTGCGCTGCCGTGCCCGCAGATCCCCCGAGGTCGAACTCACCGTTGCTCCTGTCAGAAGTCGTCCGTCGCGGGAGAAACTTTACGGAGGGCGGGCGACTTCTTTGGCACGCGGGTTCGGCGTCCGCGAGCCGGTTTCGGTGTCCGCGGCGCGGGTTCGGCCGTTCGCGGCGCGGGTTCGACCCCCCGAGGGGGTGCGCGGACGCGACCGGGCCGGTACGCATGCGCGTACCGGCCCGGTGTCGGCGTCCGATCAGTGCCGGATCGAGTGCCGGATCAGCACCGATCGGCGTCGGATCGGTCTCGGAATCAGAGGCGCTCGACCACGTAGTCGACGCAGCCGGTCAGCGCCTCGATGTCGGCCGGGTCGATGGCCGGGAACATCGCGATGCGCAGCTGGTTGCGGCCGAGCTTGCGGTAGGGCTCGGTGTCCACGATGCCGTTCGCGCGCAGCGCCTTGGCCACGGCCGCGGCGTCGATCGAGTCGTCGAAGTCGATCGTGCCGACGACGTTGGACCGCTGGGCGGGGTCCGCCACGAACGGCGTGGTGTAGGAGGTCTTCTCCGCCCAGTTGTAGAGCCGGGAGGCCGAGTCGGCCGTACGCGCCGTGGTCCAGGCCAGGCCGCCCTGGGAGTTCATCCACTCGATCTGCTCGGCCAGCAGGAACAGGGTGGCGAGGGCCGGGGTGTTGTACGTCTGGTTCTTCGTGGAGTTGTCGATCGCGACCGGCAGGCTGAAGAACTCGGGGACGTAGCGCCCGGAGGCGGTGATCTCCTCGACCCGGGCCAGGGCCGCGGGCGAGAACAGGCCGATCCACAGGCCGCCGTCGGAGGCGAAGCTCTTCTGCGGCGCGAAGTAGTAGACGTCGAACTCCTCGGCGGACACGGGCAGGCCGCCGGCGCCGCTCGTCGCGTCGACCAGGACCAGCGACTCGTCGTTCGCCACGCGCTTGATCGGCATGGCCACGCCGGTCGAGGTCTCGTTGTGGGTGAGCGCGTAGACGTCCACGCCCTCCTCGGCGACGGCCACGGGGTGGCTGCCCACCTCGGACTTGATCACCGTCGGGTCGCCCAGCCAGGGCGCCTTCGTGACGACCGACGCGAACTTGGACGAGAACTCGCCGAACTGCAGGTGCTGCGACTTCTCGCGCACCAGGCCGAAGGCGGCGATGTCCCAGAACGCGGTGGTGCCGCCGTTGCCGAGGACGACCTCGTACCCCTCAGGAAGGGAGAACAGCTCGGACAGGCCCGCGCGCACCCGGCCGACCATGTCCTTGACCGGCTTCTGGCGGTGGGACGTGCCCATGATGCTCGCGCCGGCTCCGGCGAGAGCCGAGAGCTGCTCGGGGCGTACCTTCGAGGGCCCGCAGCCGAAACGGCCGTCGGCGGGCTTGATGTCAGCGGGAATCACGATGTCAGCCACGCATCCAGCGTAGTGAGCCGCGGCGATGGTCTAGACCCAGGTCCGGATTGTGAGACATCATGGTGTGCCAAAACCATTGATCATGCACTGAGCCGAATCAGCGTTTCCGTCCGGGAGACAACCGCGTGGCCGATCCGCATGGTGCCATCGAGGAACTCGTTCGCAGGCCGTGGTTCTGGCGGGCAGATCAGCCCCTCCCCATCGTCTTCGTCGCCGGGCGGGACGGCGTCGCCTTCGAGGTCGCCGGACGGCTCGCCGCGCCGTTCCAGGACGTCCTCCCGCACGCGTCCGTGGAGTCCGGTGAGTACGGCACGCTTCGCGAGCTCGTCTCGGGCCTGGCCGGGGAACAGGGGCAGCTCGGCAAGCCGGTGGCCGGATCCTTCCTGCCCCCGCCGCGGTTCCCGCTCGTCCAGTTCGTCCTGTGGGCCAGGCGCCAGCGCGACGAGCGCCCCTCGGACGATGACGACAGCGGCGGCGGCGCGCGGGACGCGGGTGGCGGGACCGGCAGGCGGTGGCCGCCCGACCCGCACTCGCGCAGGGGCCAGGACGAGTTCAAGGAGCGGGTCAAGGGCTGGCGCAGGGGCCGGTACGGCGGCGACCGGGGACGCAGGACCTCCGCGGACTTCATCGGCCGGGCGGCCACCACCTGGGTTCCCCTGGGAACGCTCGCGGTGTGGCTGGCCGGAGGCGCGTCCGACCTGGTGGGCCTGATCCCGTGGGCGCTCGGCATCCTCGTGGCCCTATCCGGAACGGCGCTCCAGGCGGTGCTGTCGATCAGGGGATCGTTCTTCAACGGGTGGTTCAGGCGGCAGCCGTACCTGACGAGACGGCGTTTCGAACGGCTCCCGAGGTACGCCCTCCGGCTGGCGAACGCGACCGACGACGAGATCGATCATCTGCTGGTCCACGCCCTCTGCCAGGACCTCCGGCAGGCATACCAGAAGTGGATCATCCCCTGGCCGAGCTGGGGCCGTGGGCTGTACGGCATGGTGGTCCTGGAGGCGCGGAGCTCCGGCGAGGCCACCGAGAGGTTCCTGCGGATCCTGGAGGAGACCACCGAGGAGACCGGACTGCTGGCCCCGATCCTGGTCCTGGCCGCGGTCCCCGACGAGCTGAAGGACGAGCGGCGACGGACCGTCTCCGCCGATCTCGCCCGGCTCCCGGCGCTGGTCGACGGCTGGCGGAGGACGGTGCGGCGGCGGGTGCCCCGCCTGCGACTGGTGGTCGAGGCGGGCGGTCCGCTCCCGGACGCCGATCACCGGCCTCGGCTGCTGGGGAGCAGGTTGCGGGCGATCGGCTACTGGTCGGTGGTCGCGCTGCTGCTCGTCGGCCCCGCCGCCTGGGCCGTGGAGAACCAGCGCGACCAGCAGGCGCACTGCGGCGGCCTGGCCTGGGCCGAGCGGATCGACGGCGAGTGCGTGGGCGTCGTCAACGCCGAGGGGGCCGCGCCCGGGGACCTGTTCGACGGCGAGGTCACGAAGCTGATCGCGAAGATCGACAAGAACAACGCCTCCGCGGGGGACTCCGGTTCCTACGTCAGCGTGGTCCTCTTCGGCGAGTACTCCATCAGGGACACCGGGTCGGAGGACAGCAGGCGGGCGGGCGCGCTCGCGGAACTGACGGCCGTCGAGGAGTACCAGCGCACGGTCTCCAGCACTCCGCGGCTCCAGGTGCTGATCGCGAACTCCGGCGACAACCTCCGCCAGGGCCGGCGCGGCGCCGAGCTGATCAAGGACATGGCCGCCCGTGATCCCCACGTGGTGGGGGTGGTCGGTTTCCCCCGGAGCGTGGCGGGCGTCGAGCAGGCCATCCAGGTGCTGCACGAGGCGAAGATCCCCATGGTCGGGACCACCGGGACCGCGGACCGCCTCGGCTACATCAGGGACGGCTCGATCAACGGGGACACGGGCTATCCGTCCCCGTACTACTTCCACCTGGGCCCGACGAACTTCCGCGAGGCCACCCTCGCCGCGCGGTTCGCCCGCCGTACGCTCCTGAGCGGCGTGACGTCGCCGTCGGCCGTGGTCGTCCAGGACGGTTCGCCCGGTGACCAGTACACCAACAACCTGGCCGAGGACCTCGTCACCGCCCTCGGGACGGAGAAGGTCGGAGTCCGCGCCCGCATCTACTACAGCGTGGACGGAGGAGGCATCTCCAAGGCGGCTCTGGACGCCTGCCGCCGCCGTCCCGACGTCTACCTCTACGCGGGGCGGGCCCCGGAGTTCCTCGACTTCCTGAGGGCTCTGGAGGGCAAGGCGTGCGGGACGGACACAGTGCGGGTCATCGCGAGCGACGACGTCATCAAGGTCGTCGCCGACCACGGCGACCAGATCACGAGCCTTCGGCGGGTCGAGGTCTACCACGCGACGCTGGCCGGCCGGGAACTGTGGCGCCAGAGCGGTGCCACGCCCACCGCGTTCGTGTACGGGCTGCTGAAGGGCGGCCATCCGAAGGCGTCCGACGACAACCTGATCATCACGTACGACGCCGTCAGCGTGGTCTATCAGGCGGCGAACCGGGCCTACCGGGCCGGAGGGCTGCCCAGCAAGGGAGACATCCTCTACGAGCTCGTCCTCACCTCGCGGGTCGCCGCGTGGAACGGGTCGAGCGGCGTGATCGACTTCGTCGACACCGAGAGGCACGACCCGGCGAACAAGGTCGTCGCCATCATGAAGGTGACCGACTCCGGGCAGGGACACTCGGTGCCGATGGTCAGGTGCGGGCTGCTCGACATGGACGAGCGGCTCGTCGCGAACCCGCTCTGCGCGGACCTCCCCGACGCGCCCCCGAGCGAGCAGACCGGCCGTCCCTGAGCACGGCGCCCGCGGGAACGGCGGGAAGGGCCGGGAAAGCGAAACGGCCCGCACCTGACGTGCGGGCCGATTCAGGGGATGGCCGGCGACCGCCGGCGACGTGCGGTCAGACCTTGCCGACGACCTCGGCCGCGCCGGGGACGTCGTTGATCGAACGCTGGGCCGGGCCCACATAGTTGGCGCTGGGGCGGACCAGCCTGCCCGTGCGCTTCTGCTCGAGGATGTGCGCGGCCCATCCGGCGGTGCGCGCGCAGGTGAACATCGAGGTGAACATGTGGGCGGGGACCTGGGCGAAGTCGAGGATGACCGCGGCCCAGTACTCCACGTTGGTGGCGAGCACCCGGTCGGGCTTGCGGGCGTGCAGCTCCTCCAGGGCGGCCGTCTCCAGCGCGGCGGCGACCTCGTAGCGCGGCGCGTTCAGCTCCTTGGCCGTACGGCGCAGCACCCGGGCGCGGGGGTCCTCCGCACGGTAGACGCGGTGGCCGAAGCCCATCAGCCGCTGGCCCTTGTCCAGCTCGGCCTGGACGTACTTCTTGGCGTCGCCGACCTGCTCGACGCCCTCGATCATGTGCAGCACGCGGGCGGGGGCGCCACCGTGCAGCGGGCCGGACATGGCGCCGACCGCGCCCGACAGGGCGGCGGCGACGTCAGCGCCGGTGGAGGCGATGACGCGCGCGGTGAACGTGGAGGCGTTCATCCCGTGCTCGGCGGCGGAGGTCCAGTACGCGTCGATGGCCTTGACGTGCTTGGGATCGGGCTCACCGCGCCAGCGGATCATGAACCGCTCGACGATGCTCTCGGCCTCGTCGACACGCTTCTGGGGAACCATCGGCAGCCCGAGGCCGCGGGCGGACTGGGCCACGAACGACAGCGCGGTCACCGAGGCGCGGGCGAGGTCGTCGCGCGCCTGGTCGTCGTCGATGTCGAGCAGCGGGCGGAAGCCGTAGGCAGGAGCGAGCATGGCCAGCGCGCTCTGTACGTCGACACGGATGTCGCCGGAATGGACAGGAACGGGGTACGGCTCCGCCGGAGGGAGTCCGGGCTGGAACGTGTTGTCGACGAGCAGGCCCCAGACATGTCCGTACGACACGCGGCCCACGAGTTCTTCGATGTCGACGCCCCGGTAGCGAAGGGCGCCCCCTTCTTTGTCCGGTTCCGCGATCTCGGTCTCGAAAGCCACCACACCTTCGAGTCCGGGTTTGAAGTCGGACACTTCGGCCGCCTCCCTCTCTTGAAGTCAAAAGCCTTGATGTCGAGATACCGGCGGGTCAATTTAACCCGCAGGGTTCCAGTGGGTTCCCGCCGGTCCCTACGAAACGCCGTTGTCCCTGGTAGGGGGCAATGTGGGCGTCCTCCGTCAAGCGCGCAACAATACCGTTCCGTGGACACCGCTTCCCATCTGCCCGGTCTCCGGCACAGCTACGAGGGTGAGCCCCTGCTCGAATCCGGCCTCGCCGACGACCCCGTGACCCAGTTCGCGGTGTGGTTCGGCGACGCGCTGGAAGCCGGGCTGCCCGAACCCAACGCCATGATCGTCGCGACCAGCTCGGCCGGCGGCCGCCCGTCCGCGCGTACGGTCCTCCTCAAGGGCTTCGACGAGCGCGGCTTCGTCTTCTTCACCAACTACGAGTCGCGCAAGGGCCGGGACCTCGGCGAGAACCCCCGGGCCTGCCTGCTCTTCCCGTGGCATCCCATCCGCCGCCAGGTCCGCGTCGAGGGCCGGGTCGTACGGGTGTCCCGCGAGGACTCCACCGCCTACTTCCGGTCCCGTCCGTACGGCTCCCGCATCGCGGCGTGGGCCTCGCGCCAGTCCGCGGTGGTGAGGTCACGGGACGAATTGGACGAGAGGTTCGCCGCGCTGGCCGATCGCTGGCCCGAGGACCCGCCGACTCCCGACTTCTGGGGCGGTTTCCGGGTGATCCCGGCGGAGATGGAGTTCTGGCAGGGGCAGACCGACCGGATGCACGACCGGCTGCGCTATCGGCGGGCCGGTGACTCGTGGGTCCTGGAGCGGCTGGCGCCCTGACCCCGGCGTGCCGCCGTACGGCGTCAGGGTAGTGCGGCGGCGACCCTGAGATCGGAGAGGAAACCGGTGTAGGCGGTGTCCCTGTCCGGGGCACGCAGGATCGCCGACGGGTGCACGGTCGCGACGTAGAAGCTGCCCTCCGCCCGGGGGAGGACCTGGCCGCGCTGCCGGGTCACCGTGAAGGACGGCCCGAGCAGCGCACGCCCGGCCGTGGCGCCGAGGATCACCGTCACCGCCGGATCGACCAGGCGCATCTCGGCGTCGAGCCACGGATGGCACGCGTCGATCTCCGCCGCGGTGGGCTTCTGGTGGATCCGGCGCTTGCCCCTCGGCTGGAACTTGAAGTGCTTGACGGCGTTTGTCACGTAGACGGCGTCACGATCGATGCCGGCCTCCTCCAGGGCCCGGTCGAGCACGCGGCCCGCGGGCCCCACGAACGGGGCGCCCTGGCGGTCCTCCTGATCTCCCGGTTCCTCGCCCACGAGCATGAAACGCGCGTCGGGGACGCCGTCACCGAAGACCGTCTGCGTGGCGTTCAGATAGAGGTCACAGCCCTCGCAGCGGCGGGCGGCCTCGCGGAGCGCGGGCAGGCTGATCTCCTCTGGAAGAAATCGTTCCGCACCGATGTTTGCCATCCCATGTCGCTTCCCCAATAGGGTCGGCTGCGAACACATCGGAAGCTCGTAGCATCGATTACAGGACGGGAGGAACGTTGACCGCACACGGCCTGATCGATACCACCGAGATGTACCTCCGGACGATCTTCGAGCTCGAGGAGGAGGGCATCGTTCCGCTGCGCGCCCGCATCGCGGAGCGGCTGCAGCAGAGTGGCCCCACCGTCAGCCAGACGGTCGCGCGCATGGAGCGTGACGGTCTTGTCAAGGTGGAGGGTGATCGGCATCTGAGCATGACCGATCTCGGGCGCACCCTGGCCATCCGGGTCATGCGCAAGCACCGGCTCGCCGAGTGCCTGCTGACCCAGGTGATCGGGCTGCCCTGGGAAGAGGTCCACATCGAGGCGTGCCGCTGGGAGCACGTGATGTCGGAGTCGGTGGAGACGCGCCTGGTCGGACTCCTTGACAACCCGACCACGTGTCCTCATGGAAATCCCATCCCCGGGCTCGGGGAGCTCGGCGTGGACGAGTCCGCCTCGGTCATGGAAGAGCGGATCATCTCCATGATCGATCTGGCGGGGCCCCGGGAGATACCCGTTGTAGTGCGTCGAATTAGCGAACAAGTGCAAAGTGATCCCGCCGTGATGCTTAAACTCAAGCAAGTTGGGATACAACCCGGACGCGAGGTGACGCTCGCGGCGAGCGATGACGGTGTACGGGTGACGGGTGACGGTGAAGCGGACAGCAACCTTGCGGAACTTCCGCGCGACGTCGCCGCGCACGTCTTCGTCACGAGACGATGACCGAAAGCGTTCGTTGAGTCCCAGCAGGGAGCCCCTCCTCTCCCGTCAGAACCCAGCCTCTGTTCAGGCAGGAGCGCCAGTGGTCCGCTTTGCGAACACCCGCCCCCAAGGGGTGATCGGATGAAACGTTGGGGGGACCTCTCGCAGGACAGCGCCGACCATCTCACCGCCGGTTCCGTGCTGGACCAGGCCGAGATGGCGGTCGTCGTCACCGATCGGTTCAGCAACGTCCTCTACTGGAATCCGTTCGCCGAGCGGTTGTTCGGCAGGCCGGGCGGCGAGGAGGGGAAGGAGTCGCTCCTCTCCCTCGGGATCACCGAGAAGGATCACCCGCTGACCGCCGAGCTCGCCAAGAGCGTGCTGAAGGGCGGCGTCTGGGAAGGCACCTTCGACATCGTCCGGGCCGACGGCACGATGATCTACGTGCGAGCCCAGGCCGTTCCGCTCCGGCATCCGTCCGGCTCGGTCACCGGTGTCGTCATCACCGCGCGCGAGGCCATGCGCAGCAACGAGCGCGAGAAGGACCGGTTCGGCCTCCTCGAGCGCATCGGCGAGCGGCTGGCCGGCTCCCTGTACGTCGAGGAGACGCTCAACCGGGTCGCGGAGATGCTGGTCCCGCAGTTCGCGGACCACTGCTTCATCGAGCTGGTCGAGGGCGACCGGCTGATCCGCAAGGTCTCCACCCACGTCAACGGCTGGGCGCCGCCCCCGGAGTCGTGGCTGCCCGTCGGCGGCGAGATCAGGTACCCCTCCGGCCACTACGCCGACTCGGCGCTGCGCCGCCAGGAGACCATCCTCATCGAGGACTTCTCGCAGGTCAGCTATCCCGCGCCGAGCGAGGCGTCGGCCCGCATCTGCGGCGAGATCGGGATGACCTCCGCCATCGTGGCGCCGCTGTGCGTCCGTGGCGAGACGCTCGGCCTGATGTACCTCGGCCTGTCGAACCTCACCGACAGGCGCTCGCCCCACTACGACACGTTCGACCGTGACTTCGTCGGCGCGATCGCCACCAGGGTGGCGCTGGCCGTCGACAACGCCCTCCTGTTCGAGGAGGAGCGGCATACCGCCGAGTCCTTCCAGAAGCACCTGCTGCCGCGTGAGCTGCCCTCGCTCGACGGGCTGGAGATCGCGGTCCGCTACTACCCGGCGGCTCCGCTCGCGTCGCACGGCCAGGGCATCCAGACCCAGGTCGGCGGCGACTGGTACGACGTGATCCCGCTGTCCGCCGGCCGGGTCGGCATCGTCATCGGCGACGTCGAGGGGCGCGGGGCCAAGGCCGCCGCCGTCATGGGGCAGCTCCGGGCCGCGCTGCGCGCCTTCGCGCAGGACGACAAGCCGCCCGCCGACATTCTCGCCCGCCTCGACGAGTGGACCAGGATCGTCGCCGCTCCGGAGCGCGACGACTTCGGCGAGGACATCACCAACCCGCCGATCGTCACCTGCCAGTACCTCGTCTACGACGCCTGGTCCCGGCAGCTCTCCTTCGCCAACGCCGGTCACGCGCCGCCGCTGCTGATCGTCGACGGCAACGTGACCGAGCTGGACATCACCGAGGTGGGCCAGCCGCTCGGCGTCCACGCCAAGGGCGTGCACGCTGACCTGGTCTACAAGGAGGAGACCCGCGTCCTCCCGCCGGGCGCGGCTCTGCTGCTCTACACCGACGGCCTGGTCGACCGGCGGCCCGTCCGCGATTCCGAGGAACCGCCGCCGAGCGAGGACGAGACGCTGCGGATCCTCTGCGACAAGGTCGCGAAGATCGCCAGGGACACGGTCGAGCGCATCGCCGACGCGGCGACGGTCGCCATTCCCGGTGAGATCGACGACGACATGGCGATCCTGGTGATCCGCTCGGTCGGCGCCGAGCTGCAGTTCGAGGAGCAGACGTTCCCCGCCCAGCCGATCATGGTGGGTGAGGCGCGTCGCATGGCGTCCGTCGCGTTCGAGCGCTGGCAGGTCCCCGAGGAGCGCGCCGAACTCGCCTGCCTGCTGGTCTCCGAGGTCGTCACCAACGTGGTCCTGCACGCGGCCAGCGCCAGCGTGCCGCGTCGTGACCTGATCATGGACGGCCCGCCGTTGCCGTTCGACGAGTCGTGGGACGTGCCGGGCTTCGAGGACGAGGTCGTCAGCGACAAGGAGTTCACGCTCCGGCTGCGCCGTGGCGAGGAGTCCGTCTGGGTCGAGGTGTTCGACCAGGACCTGCGGCTCCCCCGCATCCGCAGCGCCGGCGAGAACGACGAGGGCGGCCGTGGCCTCTATCTCGTCGACCAGCTCGCCAAGCGCTGGGGGTCCCGCCCGACCAGGGAGGGCAAGGCGGTCTGGTTCGAGATTCCGGTGGGCGGCCGCTGAGCCATCCTGTACGGCCCGGCCCCCGGGTGCTTGACTCGCAGATATGGAGTTGACATACGAACGCCGGGGGACGGGGCCGCCCCTCGTCCTGCTGCACGGAATCGGTCATCACTGGCAGGCATGGTCGCCCGTCATGGACCTGCTGGCCGAACGGCACGATGTGATCGCGGTGGACTTTCCCGGGTTCGGGGCCTCGCCGCCGTTCCCGCCGGAAACGCCGTACAACGCGGAGACGGCCGCCTTCGCGATCGAGGAGTTCTGGGATCGGCTCGGCCTCTCGCAGCCGCATGTGGCAGGCAACTCGCTGGGCGGTTATGTGGCGCTCGACATGGCCTCCCGTGGTGTCGTCCGTTCGGCCGTCGCGTTCTCGCCCGCCGGATTCTGGTCCAGGAGCGAGTGCCTCTACGCGCGTACGGCGTTGCGTGCCCTGCGGAAGGCGGCGACCGCCACGTCCGAGGGGACGGCCGCCGCGTTGATGTCGTCCGCCGTGGGACGCAGGGCCTCCCTGGGACTGCTCGTGGCCAACCCCGACGGGATGGCTGACGAGGAGGTGCTGCTGGGCACCCAGGCGCTGCGGAACTCGGCCGGGTTCGACGAGATGCTGGAGTCGTTCGCGTGGATGGCCCCTCCCGCGCCCCCGAAGGTGCCGATCACGATCGCCTGGGGTGATCATGACCGGCTCCTGCCGCGGCGCCAGGCCGTACGCGCGGGGCGTTGGGCGCAGCAGCGCGTCAAGCTGCTCGCGGGCTGTGGTCATGTGCCGATGAGCGACGACCCTTCGCTGGTCGCCCGGATCATCCTGGAGACCACGAGCGGCTGACCGGTGCCGCGGCCCGATGCGCACGCGGCCTCGTCGGCCTCGCAGTACGGCCATCGCGCCCGCGCTCGCGGAGAAACCACCGCATACTGGTCGACATGGACGCCGGACTCATCCTGCTGGTCTTCCTGGCCTTCCTGTTCGCGTGGTTGCTCAACCGGGTGCGCAGGTTCTTCCGGCTCGGTGCGATCGGATACGCGGGCGTGATGATCGTGTTCGTGATCGCGATGCTGCTCATCTGGGGCCAGACTCTCCGCTGACCGCCATGAGCCGGCTTCGCCCCGTGAGCCGCCTTCCCCGAGGTGCGGCTAGAAGCCGAAGGAACGGCCGATGATCTCCTTCATGATCTCGGTCGTGCCGCCGTAGATCGTCTGGACGCGGCTGTCGAGCCACGCCTTGGCGACCGGGTACTCCGTCATGTAGCCGTAGCCGCCGTGGAGTTGCAGGCACCGGTCGATGACCTTGTTCTGCAGCTCGGTGGTCCACCATTTGGCCTTCGCCGCGTCCACGACCGAGAGTTCGCGGCGGTTCAGCGTGGTGACGCACTTGTCCACGTAGTGCCGGGCGATCTCGACCTCGGTGGCCAGCTCCGCCAGCACGAAGCGGGTGTTCTGGAAGGAGCCGAGGTTCCGGCCGAACGCCGTCCGGTTCTTGCAGTACTCGATCGTCGTCTCAAGGACGGCCTCCGCCGAGGCGACCGCGGCGACGGCGATGGACAGGCGCTCCTGCGGCAGGTTGTTCATGAGCTGGATGAAGCCCTGCCCGTCGGCGTCGCCGAGGCGGTTGGCGACCGGAACCCGGACGCCGTCGAAGAACAGTTCGGCGGTGTCCTGCGCGTGCATGCCGATCTTTTCGAGGTTGCGGCCCCGGGTGAAGCCCTCCATGCCGCGTTCGACCACGAGCAGTGTGGTGCCGCGGGCTCCGGCCGCCGGGTCCGTCTTGGTCACGACCACGACGAGGTCGGCGTTGATGCCGTTGGTGATGAACGTCTTCTGGCCGTTGACCACGTAGTGGTCGCCCTCGCGTACGGCGGTGGTGCGGATGCCCTGCAGGTCGCTGCCCGCGCCGGGCTCGGTCATGGCGACCGCCGTGATCAGCTCGCCGGACGCGAAGCCGGGCAGCCAGCGGAGCTTCTGCTCGTTGTTCGTCAGATCGACGAAGTACGGTGCCATGACGTCGTTGTGGAGGGAGAAGCCGAGCCCGCTCGCGCCGATCCTGATGATCTCCTCGACGACGACGGCGTTGTAGCGGAAGTCGGTGATCCCGGCTCCGCCGTACTCCTCGGGGACGGAGAAGCCGAACATGCCGAGCTCTCCGGCCTTCTTCCAGACCTCTCGCGGGACGATGCCGTCCTTCTCCCACTGGGGGTGATGAGGCGCCACCTCGCGGACCAGGAACTCACGGACGGTCTCACGGAAGAGAAGGTGCTCTTCCTCGAAGAGGTCGCGCTGCATCGGACACGCCTTCCGGGCCGGGGACATCTCGCCCGGCCAGAATACGATTCTGTTACTCATAGGTACACCGTCCTGGCCCCGTTTTCGGGTCGGCCGAACACGCGCACGCAGAGCGCCGGGTGAACGATCTCCTCGTTCATCCGGCGCGCTCCTGCTTCCGCGGTGTCGTTCGGGTCAGTCGCCCGTCGCCCCTTCGAGGTCCCGCGCCTGGTCCAGCCAGGTGGTGAACAGGTCGGCGTCGACGTCGGACAGGGCGCGGAGCTTCACGCTCGCCATCGCCCGTGCGCCGGGTTCGAGGCGGCCGGACGGGTCGGTGATCTCCCGCCCCCGCCAGAATCCGAAGGTCACGTAGCTGGAGTAGGCCTTGATGTAGCAGACCGGGGACTTGCCCGGGGCCGGGCCGAGGCTCCACACCGGGTGCCCGTGCCAGACCGCACCGGTCCCCGGCAGCGCCTTCTCGATGAGCGGCAGGAGTTCGTCGGTGATCTGGCGCTGGGACTCGGGGAGGGAGGCGAGGTAGTCCTCGATGGTGGCGAACGCGGTCATGTCGATGTCCGTGCTTCCTGTGAGATGGGTTCGGGCCTGGGGGTGTGGGGTGTGCCCCGGTATGGGGAGGTTCAGAGGCCGCGGCGGTAGCGGACGGCGACCGTCGAGACCCAGAGCATCGCGGGGATGACGCCGACGGCCAGGGTCAGCGAGCCGGCCGTGCCGCCGCTCATCGCCCAGCCGTCGCCGAGCAGGAGCGCGGTGCCGGCGACGCGGGAGGCGACGGCGTGGCCGCGGTTCCCGGTGCGGCCGAAGTGGCGGCCCAGGACGTAGCAGGCGGCGATCAAGGAGATGAAGGCGATCGAGCCGGCGGCCATGTGGCCGTAGCTGTGCCAGGTGAGCGCCTCGGGCATCCCGTAGGGAGTGCCGGAGGGGAAGCCGTCGGCCGGATCCATGACGAAGATCCCCGCAGCGATCATGCCGATGCCGTAGAGCGTGACCAGCCGTGGTGCCCACCTGCCTCCGGGGGTGCCGTGCAGCGCGCGGCGCAGGCCGACCGCTCCGGCGACGGTCAGAACGCCGGAGACCAGGAAGTTGGTGATCTGCAGCCAGCCGAGGGAGCCGTTGCTCAGCGCGCTCAACGGGTGCCGCGTCAGGTCGAAGCCCTCGCGGGTGGCGGCCTGGGCCAGGGAGACGACCACCCACAGCGGCGCCGCGACGGCCGCGCACGTGAGCAGGGAGCGGGTCGATGCGGCCGTGGAGGAGGCCGTGGTGGTGGTTGCGGTGGCGCTGGCGGCGGCGGAGGTGGGGGTGGCGGGTGTCTGGATGGCGGTCATGGCCGGTGCCTCTCTCGGGTTCGTCTTCGGTTCTCGCTCACACGTCGATCCGGCCATGTGACAGGGAATGACCTCGTTCCCTGTCGTATGAGAATGTTCGACGCGTAGGCACAGCGAGGACAAGAAGGAGAAGACCCCATGCGCTACCTGATGACGACCAAGCCCACCGACGCCGCCCCCGACGAGAAGCTGTACGCCGAGATGGCCGCGTTCATCGAGGAGATGACCGCGGCGGGCGTCCTGCTGGCCACCGGCGGGCTGGAGCCCGGCGGGATCCGCGTGACGTCCTCCGGTGACACGATCACGGTGACCGACGGGCCGTTCGCCGAGGCCAAAGAGGCGGTGGCCGGCTTCGCGCTGGTCGAGGTCCGCTCCAAGGAGGAGGCGATCGAGCTGACCCGCCGGTTCCGCACGATCGTCGGTGACGGCGAGAGCGTGATCCAGCAGGTCTTCGGTCCCTGAGCCGCGGGCCCTGATCCGATGACGGGACCTCCCCGGTTTGCGAGCGAGCCGGGGCGGTGCTGTCATCGTGTCGTGACGGACGCCCATCGCGTGATCGATGCGGTCTGGAAACTCGAGTCGGCGAGGATCGTCGCCGGGCTCACGCGGATGGTGCACGACGTCGGCCTGGCCGAGGAACTCGCCCAGGACGCGCTCGTCTCCGCGCTCGAACAGTGGCCGGAGTCGGGGATTCCGGACAACCCCGGCGCCTGGCTGACGGCCATCGCCAAGCGCCGCGCCGTCGACCACATCCGGCGCTCCCAGCGCCTCGAGCGCAAGCATGAGCAACTCGCCCACGAGCTGGACCAGCAGCGGGACCCTGAGCGGGACGACGTCCTGCGGCTGATGTTCATCTCCTGCCATCCGGCGCTGCCGACCGAGGCGCGGGTCGCGCTGACGCTCCGGCTCCTCGGCGGTCTCACGGCCGAGGAGATCGCACGGGCGTTCCTCGTCAGCGAGCAGCGGATCATCCAGCGCATCGCCGGGGCGAAGCGGACGCTGGCCGAGGAGCGGGTGCCATTCGAGCTGCCGGACGGATCGGAGTTGGCCGAGCGCCTGTCGTCGGTGCTCGAAGTCATCTACCTCATCTTCAACGAGGGATATTCGGCGACGTCCGGGGACGACCTGATGCGGCCGGGACTCTGCCTCGAAGCGCTGCGGCTGGGCCGGATGCTGGCCGAGCTGGCGCCGCACGAGGCCGAAGTGCACGGACTGGTCGCGCTGATGGAGATCCAGGCGTCCCGCTCCGCCACGCGGACCGGGCCCTCGGGTGAGCCCGTCCAACTGCACGAGCAGAACCGGGGACGCTGGGACCAGTTGCTCATCCGCCGTGGTTTCACCGCGATGCTGCGCGCGCGGGAGGTCGGTGGCACGCCCGGTCCGTACGTGCTGCAAGCGGCGATCGCCGTGTGCCACGCGCAGGCACGGACCGCCGAGGACACCGACTGGGCGCAGATCGCGGTCCTGTACGAGGCGCTGGCCCGGCTGCTGCCGACACCGATCGTGCAGCTCAACCGGGCGGTGGCGGTCGGGATGGCGCGCGGGCCGCAGGAGGGGCTCGTCCTGGTCGACTCGTTGATCGCCGACCCCGCGTTGCGGGACTACCACCTTCTTCCCGGCGTCCGGGGCGATCTCCTGGTCCGGCTGGGACGGCACGCGGAGGCGCGGCTGGAGTTCGAGCGGGGCGCGTCTCTCGCCAGGAACGTCGCCGAGCGCGCCTTCCTGCGGCGTCGTGCGGACGAGATCACCGTCACCGGCTCGCCGGGTGCCACCCTCGGGCAGGCCGCGCGCGACTTCCTGGCACGCGACGATCTGGACGCCGTGACGATCCGCTCGTACGGGCAGACCCTGCGGCGCATGTGCCTGACCTTGGGTGAACACATGCCGCTGGCGTCCCTGACGGCAGAGCAAGTGGCGCGGGTGTTCGCGACGGCCTGGGACGAGGCCGCGGCGACGACATGGAACCGGCATCGGTCGGCCGTCCGGTCGTTCGGAGCCTGGGCGTCCATGGACCTCGCGACGGGCCTCGACCGCCGCGCGGAGACCCGTCCCCGGGCCGAGACGATCGGGTCGGCACAGCTCGACGCGCTGTGGAACCGTCCCGACCTGCCTTTGCGCGAGCGGACCCTGTGGCGGTTGTTGCACGAGTCGGCGGCGGCGGTGACGGCCGTGCTGTCCCTGAACGTCGAGCACCTCGACCTGGACGACCGCCGGGCCCGCGCGGGCGACACCTGGGTCAGCTGGCGCTCCGGGACCGCCCGGCTTCTCCCTCACCTGCTGGCGGGCCGGGCCCGGGGCCCGCTGTTCCTCGCCGACCGGCGGCCCGGACCGTCCCGCATGCCCGCGGCGGCCGACCTGTGCCCGGATACGGGCCGCGGCCGCCTGTCGTACGAACGGGCCGAGTACCTCTTCAAGCAGGCCACCAAGTCCCTGGACCCGGCGGGCGGCGGCTACACCCTGCGGCAGCTCAAGCGCCGCGAATGATCAATTCTGGGCTTCCGGATTACAAGTACGCCAACTTTCGGCCTTTCGTCCTCCTTGAGAACTGTTGAAACCCATAAGATCTACCTTCGGTTTGCTATGGGCTGCATGGGATGCGGCTTTCGTGATCGGAGCGTGCGGTGGATCGCTGGGGAACAGGTCTCCGGAGGACTGTGGCCGCCTCAGTTCTGGGCTTGGCGGGAGCGGCGGCGATCGTGGTCCCGTCGATGTCCGCGGGCGCGAGCACCGCTGAGCTGGTCGTCGACTACGCCTGTACCGGCGGAGTCGCGGGGACGGGCTCGGGCGTGGTGAATCTCCGTACGAAGGTCACCATTCCCACGACGCTGAACGTCGGCGACCCGCTCAACATCGGGTGGGACCTCAATTACAAGGACGTGACCAGGTTCGGAGCGCCCGCCTTGCTGCCCAACGGCGGCAAGATCGAGGTGACCGGCAACGTCCAGCTCTCGGGAGCATGGGAAGGCGTGCTCAAGCCGATGGGCAACGTGGACCAGGAGGCGCCGCTGGTGAAGGGCACCCCCCTGAAGCTCCCCGAGGGAATCTCCGATTTCGCGCACACGGACCGAGTCGGCGTGGTCAAGGTCACGCCTCGCAAGCTCTTCGTGGACTTCCGGCCGCCGGCGTCCGAGATCATGGTCAACGACGATGATCTGGGGATCACGTACAGCGCTGACTGGGACGATCTCAACGACCAACTGAGCCAGAACAACGACTACCACCTGGACCTGCACCGGACGACGAAGGCCGGCGCCTGGGCCAGTTACACCTTCACCGGAACCGGGGTCGAGTACGTCGCCCAGAAGGACCAGCGTGCGGGGCCGGTGGACATTTTCATCGACGGCGTCGCGGGCACCCCGCCGAGGATCGACCCCTCGAAGAACGACGACGGCACGCAGGTGAACGACGCCAACAAGGGTGGGCAGACCCTGTGGCGTTTCCGCGGGCTCCCATACGGCCAGCACACCATTACGGTCACCAACGTCGAAGACGGCAAGTGGGGGCAGCTCGACGCCTTCCGTGTGATTACCAGAGAGCTGGTCAACCCGCCGAAGGAATATCGCGCCGAGTGCAACCTCGTCAGCGCACCCGTGTCGGTGAACGTCAATATCGGAGAGGGCGGAACCGCCCCGACATCACCGGACAGCTCGCCGTCGGCGGATCCCTCGGGCAGCGGCGACCCGTCGACGAGCCCCTCGACGAGTTCCTCCGCCACCCCGTCGGGCTCGACGACTCCGACGTCGGGGAACAGCTCCTCTCCGACCACGACGGGCAACGGCTCCACCTCCACTCCGACGGACAGCAAGTTGACGAGCGTCGTCGTTCTGGGAAGTCCGACGCCGACGGCGACGACGACGATCACGTTGCCGGCCACGACGCCGACCGCGGCGCAGGTGAAGGTCACACCGAAGGGCGGAGCCCAGACCGGAGAGGCTCCGGAGGCCTCGCGTGCCTCCGCCGCACTGCTCATCGGCTCCGGTGGCGCCATGATGATCGGCGGAGCTTTCAGCGGAATCGTGCTTCTGCGCAGGCGGGCGGCACATGCCAATGACCGGTCGCGGACGGTTTGAGGGGACTGACGGAGATGAACTCGACTCCTGACGCGCACGACGACAAGCCCCAGCCCGGCGACGGACCCGCCGGTACGGCCGCGCCCGACGGTGCCACCTCGCCCGTTACCGGGCAGGCCCCCGCGGAGCAGCCGGGCACGGCCGCCGGTTCCGCCGGCGATACGGGCACGGCCGGGGACGGCGCCCACGGCGCCCACGTTGCCCCCGGGCAGCCTTCTCCCGGGCAGGTCCCCGCAGGTCAGGTTCCGCCGGCGCAGGTCGCCCCGCAGGTCGGCGGGGTGCCCGGCGTACCGGTTCAGATGGGGGCTGTCCCAGCCGCTCCGGTCGCTCCGGTCACTCCGGTCACTCCGGTTGTGAAGACGCGCAAGCCGCTGCCTCAGCCCGTTCTCGCCACGCTGCTGGTGGGCGGGTCGTTCGGCGGCATCGCGGCCATCATGGCGGGGCTGCTCGCCGTACTGTCGCCCGCGCCGGAGGACGTCCAGGGGAGCAAGCCGGTCCCCGGCGGCGAGGTGGCACTTCAGGGAGCGGGCACGTTCCTTCCGCCGACCGTGGGGCCCGGCGGTCCGGGCACGGCCCTGACGGCCGCCGCGCCGACCGCGCCTCCGCCGCTTCCCGCGCTCCAGCCGCTGCCCCCGTTGACGATCACGACGGCGCCCGCGTCGGCTGCTTCCACCAAGGTCAAGAAGACGGCCTCCGCCAAGCCGGTCAAGATCCGCATTCCGGCGATCGGCGTCTACGCCACCGTCGGCTCTGTCGGGGTGGCGAAGTCGGGCGAGATCGGGACGCCGCCGCTGAGCCGTCCCAGCCTCGCGGCGTGGTATCGGCTCGGACCGGCGCCCGGCGAGCTGGGGCCGGCCGTGATCCTCGGCCACGTGAACACCCGTACCGGTTCCGCCGTCTTCAACCGGCTCCGCGAGCTGAAGCGCGGCAACAAGATCGAGGTTCGCCGGGCCGACGGCAAGAGCGCGATCTTCACGGTCGACGGTGTCGAGCAGGTGGGCAAGACGACGTTTCCGACGAATCGTGTCTACGGCAACGTCTCCACCGCCGCGCTCCGGTTGATCACGTGTGGTGGCGCCTACAACGCCAAGAACCACAGCTACACGGACAACATCGTGGTGTACGCGACCATGACCGGCACCCGCAACGCGAAGTAGTCGGTGGGGGACTCCGGGACCTCCCACTGGCCTCGGGCGGCGAGGGTTCCCGCTCGCACGGCGGCGGACGAACCCGCCGCCGCAGCGAGGCCGTCATCGGTGTTCCGATCACGGACCTCGCGGCTACGGGTGGCATCGGTGGGTGCCGCGGGTGTCGGCGAAAGTCGCACGTGTGGCGAACCAGGGTCGGTTCTCGCAGGCGCTGATCAGCCGCGGTGTAGCACCACATAGCCTTCCCTTTTGAAGACGACCTGGTAGCCGAGGCCGATCAGCTCGTCCACCCGCTCCTGCTGTCTCGTCGGCGAGCCCCACGGGTATGCGCCCCGGACGGCGTCGGCCACGATCCATGGGGCCTTGGGGGGTTTGTCCTCCCACAGCAGGACCGTCGTCCGGGCGGACAGATGCGGTCCGACGTGGTTGACGGCCTCGACGACCACCCCGGACGGGACGGCCGCGACCGCCTGCTCCGCGGCGGCCACGTCGGGATGCTTTTCGTAGAAGTCCGGCCTGATGAGCTGGTCGAACGGGAACCGGGGCACCAGCGTGAGCGCGATCGCGCAGGCGCCTGCCGCCCACATCAGTGACGCGGTGCGCTCGCTGAGGTCGGGCCGGCGGCGCCGTGACCAGCGGATCAGCCTGGAGGCCCCGTCGACACCGGCGCACAACAGAATGATCACCGTGAAGGCGCTGTGATGAAAGTCGGTGACCCACCAGTGTGCGCGGTCCGACAGCATGCGCTCCAGGAGGTGTGGCAGTGCCATCAGCATCAGCGGCGAGAACAGGCAGGTCAGCAGGGCGGGCCACAGCAGGAACGCCAGCGTGTCGACCTTGATCTGAGGGCTGAGGAAGGTGCCGAGGACGCTGAGCGGATCGGTGAGCGCCTTGACGGCCACGGCCGACACGCTGCTGCCGAGCTGACTGTAGGCCCAATACATGCCGGGGTCGCCGCCGACGGACGGTATGAAGATGCTGCGGGCGAAGCCGGTGTAGAGCATGCCGATGCCCATGTACATGATCCCGGTGTGGCGCCGCCCCTGTAGTGCGACGTATCCGCCGAAACCGACGACCATGAGCCCCATGTCCTCTTTGACCAGGAGTAGTGCGGCTGCGGCAAGCGCGGTGGTTGTGTATCTGCCCGCGCTGAACCGTTCGATCATGACGGCGGTGAGCAGTGGGGCGAAGGCGACCTCGTGGAAGTCGAAGTTCACCGCCTGGGCGACGGGCCAGGAGACGGCGTAGGCGACGGCGACGAGATAGGCGGAGCCGGTGCCGAGCACGCGCCGGGTGAACAGCCACAGGGGCGGTATCGCCAGCGCGAACAGAACGGCCTGAGCCACGATGAGGGTCTCGGGTCCGTCATGCAGCCAGTACAGCGGGGCCAGGACCGCCAGGATGGGTGAGAAGTGCTCGCCCAGTTGCACGAAATCCATGCCCCGGTCGAGCGTCTCCCCGCGTAGGGGGCTCGTCGGAGCGCTGAACGAGGCGAATCCCCGCACCATCTGGTCGAACAGCGTCAGGTCCATGCTGGTCGCCCGGTACATGTAGAACCTGACCAGCCCCAGAAGGCAGTAGACACCGGTGGCGGCGAGGACGACGGCTGTCAGGGCGATCACGTGCCGAGAGCGTGTCGTCGGCGAAAGCGCTGCGGCGACGGCTTGTAGGGCTCCGGTTCGGCGACGCTGAGAGGTTCCGGCTTCCTGCGCCGTGCGCTCTGTGGCGCTGGGCGATAAGCCCATGTGTGATCCTCCCTGCGGCGCTCGATACAGAAAGCTGCCGCGGGGTGGAGCCGACGGCGGTGATGCACGGTCGAGGCCGACGGCACCCGTTCCGTGAGGCCGACCAAAGCTAGCACCTTGGATATCACCGCGAAAGCGATAAATCGGATGCCTGGTTGGGAAACAGCGAATCGAGTCCACGCCCGTGACCCCGTCCTTCAGAGGGTCGGTGGCGTGGACGAGGTTGTCACTTCCAGAGCGCTGATGGCGCAGGTTGGGCGATCTCGTCGTCACCATGACGAAGCCACCTCGATCGAGCCGCGCAACTTCGACCGGGCCCACCTCGGCCACTCACAGATCCGGCCGTGCGCGTACCCATACCCGGCGGGCCCGAGTTGGGAGCTGATGCTAGCGGGGCCACCAGGTGGTTTTGATCGCGATGAGGACATGCTGCCGCGCAGCACCGGCAAGTGAGCGGTGTCTCGCGATAGGGTTCCTTGACCGTGTTTCCCTACAAATGGGGCGATTCCCAGGCAGAGTTCATAAGATCTCTACCTAACTGAGACGCTAGACCGGGATTCTGGTACGTCTGGTAAAGCCGCGACCGAAACCGACCCACGGGAGTGAAGGAAGTGCTGAAGTCAAAGGCACGGCGTCGTATCGCCACGAAAGCCGCCGCCGGAGTAGCCAGCGCAGCCGTCCTCGTCGGCGCCTTCTCGGCCGTCAGTGCGCTCGCGGACAGCAAGTCAGTGACGTACAGTTGCACGCCCTATGAGGATGGCGCACCGCTGGATACGCCTGTCATCCATGACTTCACGGTGAACCTGCAGGCTGCTGGAACAGCGACGGTCGGAACGCAGTTCACCGCCACGCTGAGCATTGCGGCCGATACTGCATCGGCGTTCCCGGTGCCGGATGACATTCCCACAGGCGCATGGATCCAGGTGCAGCCCTCGGTTGTGGCCTCGGTGAGCCCGACCACGGCGACAGCGAATGTCTCCACGCCGTCGCCCTCCGCGTCGGTGGCGGCATCCATAGCGAAGGGATCTCCGCTCGGCGCGCTTCCCACAGCGACGCTGACCATCACGCCGTCCACAGGTGCCTCATCGATCGTTCTCACCGCCAAGGACTTCAAGCTGAACGTGCTGAAGCCCGCCACGGGCGAGGCCACCGCTTCCGCAGCGCCGCTCTACAGTTGCGTGGTCGCGACGACGGGAACCAAGACGGTGCCGGCCGGGGCGACGATCGCGGTGGTGACCGCCGGTGCGAGCGCGTCGTCCAGTTCCTCGACGACTCCGACGCCGACGCCGACTCCGTCCACGTCGGCGTCGAGCCCCACGCCGTTGCCGACGCACACCGTCTACAAGACCGTGACGGCGAAGCCGTCCAAGGACACCCAGGTCAAGAAGACGCCCGGAGGCGGCGCCGCGACCGGAGGAGGTGCGGACGCGGGACCGGACGGGCGGATGTTCGTGCTCACGGGAACCGCCCTGGTCCTGGCGGCGGCCACCGGCGGACTCATGCTGCGCTCCCGGCGTCGTGCCGCGCAGCGGTGAGGTGCGGCAGTGACCACGCCGCCACCGGGGCAGTATCCGCCCGGCCAGCCGGTTCCGCCCTACGGCGCCCCCGTCCATCCGCAGCCGGTGTACGGCCAGCCGGTGTTCCACGCGGCGCCGGTCGTCTATCCCCAGGCGTACCAGGAGCCTGAGCCGCCGTCGCAGCCGCAGGGCGGCGGCGCGTCGGCCATGCGCGGCGTGCTGATCCTGGCCGCCGTCGCGGGCGTCGTCACCGTGATCATCGGCGTGTTCTTCATCCTGGGCTCGCCCGACGAGTACGCGCCACCGGCCCGTCAAACGCTGAAGATCAAGGGTGCCGAGGGCCTGGTGCCCTCGGTCGGTCCCGGCGGTACGGGCCAGCCGCTGACGCAGGCTGTCGCCACCGCGCCTCCGCCCGCGCCCACCCTGCCACCGGCTGCCGCGATGCAGCCGTCCTCGCCGCGTCGGCTGATCGTCCCCAGGCTCGGGATCAACGCGCCGATCAAGTCCGTGGGCACGGACAAGAGCGGCGCCATCGAGACGCCGCCGATCAGCAACCACAACCTCGTCGGGTGGTACCGCGGCGGCCCCACGGCGGGGGAGCCCGGTCCCGCGGTGATGCTGGGGCACAAGGACACCACGACGCGCAGCGCCGTCTTCACCCGGCTGCACGAGATCCAGTACGGCGACACGATCGAGGTCGTCCGGATGGACGGCACGGTGGCGGTCTTCACGGTCGGCGGCGTCGAGCAGGCGAACAAGCAGACCTTCCCGACCGATCGGGTCTACGGCTCGCGGGAGAACGCCGAGCTGCGCCTGATCACCTGTGGCGGGTCGTACAACCGCAACACGGGCCACTACGTGGACAACGTGATCGTGTACGCCACCATGACCAGCACCCGGCTCGCCTCGGACTGAGCGGCCCGAAGGCCAAGGGCATCCCGTACCGGCTGATCGGTGATGTCCGCGGCGGGTAGGTCTCCGGGAAGCCGGCCGATCCAACGCGCTGGGTATGCCGGATATATCCGCGATCGGTTCTCATACCAGGACAAGCGCCGACGAAAGTTCTGTTGTAGCCTCCTGGTAACCGAACAATGCTCGGTTTCCTGTGGGAGGCACTGTGGCAGAGGCGTACATCGTCGGGGCGGTCCGCACCCCGGTCGGCAAGAAGAAGGGCGGGCTGTCGACGGTCCACCCCACGGACCTTGCCGCGCACACGCTCCAGGCGCTGGTCGATCGCACCGGCGTCGATCCGACCGCCGTCGATGACGTGATCATGGGCTGCGTCATGCAGTTCGGTCCCCAGTCGATGGACATCGCGCGCAACGCCTGGCTGTCGGCCGGACTTCCGGAGAACGTCGCCGGAGTCACCATCGACCGCCAGTGCGGATCGTCGCAGCAGGCGATCCACTTCGCCGCGCAGGGGATCCTGTCGGGCACGCAGGACCTCGTCGTCGCCGCCGGTGTGGAGTCGATGTCGATCGTCCCCATGGGGTCGAGCATCACCGCCGCGCTGGAGAAGGGCATGCCCTTCCCCTTCGGCGACAAGTGGGTCGAACGGTACGGCAAGCAGGAGATCTCGCAGTTCCGCGGCGCGGAGCTGATGTGCGAGAAGTGGGACCTGAGCCGCGACGAGCTGGAGCGGTTCGCCTACGAGAGCCACCAGCGGGCCGCGAAGGCGATCGCCAACGGGCACTTCAAGGACCAGATCGCCCCGGTCAACGGCGTCGAGAACGACGAGGGCCCCCGCCCGGACACCACCCTGGAGAAGATGGGCGAGCTCAAGACCCTGCGCGAGGGCGGGCGGATCACCGCGGCGACCTCGTCGCAGATCTCCGACGGCTCCGGCGCCGTGCTGATCGCCTCCGAGCAGGCGGTACGCGATCACGGCCTGGTGCCCCGGGCCCGGATCGTCACCCTCGCGCTCACCGGTGACGACCCCGTCTACATGCTGACGGCGCCGATCCCGGCGACGAGGAAGGCCCTGGCCAAGGCCGGGCTGAGCATCGACGACATCGACGCCATCGAGATCAACGAGGCGTTCGCCCCGGTGCCGCTCGCGTGGCTCAAGGAGATCGGCGCGGATCCCGCCAGAACCAACCCGAACGGCGGGGCCATCGCCCTCGGTCACCCCCTGGGCGGCACCGGCGCGATCCTGATGACGAAGCTGCTGCACGAGCTCGAGCGCACCGGCGGCCGGTACGGCCTGCAGACGATGTGCGAGGGCGGCGGTCAGGCCAACGTGACGATCATCGAGCGCCTCTGAGATCGCTCACCCCGGGACGGAGGCCACGCCGTCCCGGGGTGACCCGCCCGGTACGGCCCCGCCGTACGGACGGGAACGGAAAGGGCACCCCGGCCGGGGTGCCCTTTCTCATGGACGCGGGAGTGGAGGCTCGCCCGCTATTTGGGGCGCGGCAACCTGCGCGGCATCTGCGCCGGTCGCACCGGCCGCGCCGGGATGGGCATCTGGCGTGGCGGCAGGTTGCGCTGGGGCTGAGGGGTACGCGGGAGGGTCTTCCCGCCGCGCTTCTTGGACGCGCGTACACGCATGTGAGATCTCCTTGGCAAGAACGGGAACGCGGCACGAAGTGCCGTCACTCAGCTGCCGCGTCGAAAGGACAGGGCCGAGGGGCGCGCGCGTGGGGCGCCCCGGGATGCCGCGTCAGGCGCGGCTCACGGCGAGCGGGCTGAGATCGCGAGCGATCAGATGATCAGCGGTCGCGGTAGAGAAGAATCCACACACGGGGACCGTAACAAGACGGGCCTTCCGGTTCCAACAGGTTTTCCGGGCGGCGGAAGGCCGCCCCGGCGACGCCGGGACGGCCCTCGTACGGCGGCCCGCTCCTGGCTAGGGGATGTCGCGGTGGACGTCCTTCGCGGTCGCCTTCCCCGGCGTGGCGGGCGCGATCCACGGACCGTCCGTCGACGGGTCGAGGACGCCGTCCTCGACGAAGGCGTAGCGGCCGGCGAGGATCCGGCGCGTGAGCCGTACGTCGGTGGCGTCGGAGTTGACCCACAACCGCGTGAACAGTTCGTCCGCGCGGAGCCGCGCCTGACGGCAGAACGTGTCCGCGATCTCCAGCGCGCCGCGCCCGTGCTTGGCCGCGTCCTCCTGGGCGCGGACGCAGACCGCGGTCATCGCGAACAGCTCCGACCCGATGTCGACGATCCGGGACAGGAAGCCCTGACGGTGCTCCAGCTTCCCCTGCCAGCGCGACATGCCGTAGAAGGTGGACCTGGCGAGCTTGCGGCTGGTCCGCTCCACATAGCGCAGGTGGTGGGCGAGCGGCCCGAACTCGGAATAGGAGTTCGGCAACTGTCCGGCTCCGGCCACCAGGCCGGGGAGCCAGCGGGCGTAGAACGCGCCCGCCTTGGTCGCGGCCCGGCCCTTGGCCCGCAGGTCGGCCTTCGGGTCGATGAGGTCCCCGGCGACCGAGAGGTGCGCGTCCACGGCCTCGCGGGCGATGAGCAGATGCATGATCTCGGTGGATCCTTCGAAGATGCGGTTGATCCGCAGATCACGCAACATCTGCTCGGCGGGCACACCGCGCTCGCCGCGGGCCTGAAGAGACTCGGCCGTCTCGTAACCTCGTCCGCCCCTGATCTGGACGAGCTCGTCCACGATCTGCCAGGCCATCTCCGAGCCGTACAGCTTGGCCAGGGCGGCCTCGATCCTGATGTCGTTGCTCTCGTCGTCGGCCAGCCGGCCGGCGAGGTCGACCACGGCCTCCACGGCGTACGCGGTGGCGGTGATGAAGGAGATCTTGCGGGCCACGGCCTCGTGCTCGCCGATCGGGTGGCCCCACTGGACGCGCTCCGCGCCCCACTCCCGGGCGATCTTGGCGGCCCACTTGGCGGCGCCCGCGCAGGTCGCGGGCAGCGACAGGCGTCCGGTGTTCAGCGTCGTGAGGGCGATCTTCAGGCCCTGTCCTTCGCGGCCGATGAGATTCTCCGCCGGGACCCTGACCTTGTGGAAGCGGGTCACGCCGTTCTCGATGCCGCGCAGGCCCATGAACGCGTTCCGGCGCTCGACGGTGATGCCGGGGGCGTCGGCCTCGACGACGAACGCGGAGATCCGGGTGCCCGTCCTGGCCATGACGACGAGCAGGTCGGCCACGACCCCGTTGGTCGTCCACAGCTTGACCCCGTCGAGGACGTACGCGTCGCCGTCACGTACGGCGGTCGTCGCCAGCCGGGCCGGGTCTGATCCCACATCCGGCTCTGTCAGGAGAAAAGCTGATATTTCACCTTGTGCGCATCGGGGCAGGAAACGCTGCTTCTGCTCCGGTGTCCCGAACAGCCTGAGCGGCTGCGGCACGCCGATTGACTGGTGCGCCGACAACAACGCCGCCAGCGCGGGAGAGTAGGACGCGACCAGCATCAGCGCCCGGCAGTAGTACAGGTGGCTCAGCCCGAGCCCGCCGTACTGCTCGTCGATCGTCATCCCGAACGCGCCGACCGCGCGCAGCCCCTTGATCACCTCGTCGGGAATGACCGCGGAACGCTCGATGACCGAAGGATCGACACTGTCGCGCAGGAAGGTGGTGAGCGTCTGGAGGAACCGCTCGCCCTTCCTTGTCTGCTGCTCGCTGAGCTGCGGCGCGGGATGGACGAGATCCAGCCGGAAGCGCCCGAGAAACAGCTCCTTGCCGAAGCTCGGGCGGGCCCACTCCGTCTCGCGGGCCTGCTCGGCCACCTCGCGTGCCTTGGCGTACTCGGTCATCACGACCTCCTGAGGCGGTGGATGCCGTGGTGCTACCCGCGAGTAGCCCCTGAAACCCCCAGGAAACGGACAAGTCCGGGACGGCGACGGACCGGAGCCGCCATGAAACGGCAGACGGTACGGCTAGCTGTGACCCCTAACGCGGAACGCGGGCGACACAGAAGACGGTCTGGCCGAAAGGAGGCCGGACGAACCGCTCGATGAACCGCGTCGCAGGGACGACCGTCCGATCGTAGATCTTGACCAGCCGGGGGTCGGGGTACCCCACCCCGCCACGCCGTACGGCGGCCCACCAGGCGATGCCGCCCAGGAAGTTGATCGGCTTGAGCACCTGCGGCCTCAGCCCGGCGGCGACGACCGTCCTGCCCAGCGTCGAGGGGGTGTACCGGGTGACGTGGCCGACCTTGCGGTCGAAGTCCCCGTACAACTGCATGTAGCCGGGCACCCAGATGACGATCCGCCCGCCCGGCGCGGTGACCTTGGCCAGCGAGCGCAGCGCCTCGACGTCATCCTCGATGTGCTCGAGGACGTTCATCATGATCACCGTGTCGACGGGCTCCTCCAGCGGGATCTCCGTCGGCAGGCCGAACTGGAGCACGGAGATGTCGTCGCGCTCGGCGAAGCGCTTGTTGAGCTGCTCGACGCAATAAGGGTCGAAGTCGCTCACCACGAGCCGGTCGAGCCGCGGGAGGAACTGCTCCGCGAAGTGCCCGAGACCCGATCCGATCTCCAGCATCGAGCGGCCGACGTGCGGCGCGACCATGTCGAACTCGTACTGCCGGTAGTTCTTGGCCTCGTCCCCACCGAGGTGGTTCTCCAGAGCCTCGTCTCCGGCCGCCGGCTGGACTACACGGTCATACCCAGACATACAATCCTCGTTCGCGCGTGCTGGCAGTGGCGCCGAGTCTAGTGCCCGCCTCGTACGGCGGATTCCCGTTCCCGTATGGCAACCGGTGAAACGCCCGTTCCCATGCGCGATGCCGGGGTTACCATTCGTGAACCGGAGCGCCGGGTGCAGTGAAGTCCCCCCATGATTCGAGGCTGCGATGGAGCGACGCGATCTTCCGGCCTTCGTCGGCCGCCGGGCCGAGATTGCGCAGATCAGACGGCTGCTCGGCCGTTCGCGACTGGTGACCCTGACCGGGCTCTCCGGTGTCGGGAAGTCGCGACTGGCGGAGGAGGCCGCGTGGAACGTGCGCAAGGCCTTCGCCGACGGGGTCCACAGGGTGGACGTCTCCCAGATCCGCGATCCCCGGGTGCTCGCCCGCGAGGTCCGCGACGCCCTCCCGAAGGTCGGCCCGGGGGCGCGGGGCGGGCGGCTCCTCCTCGTCCTCGACGGCATCGAGCGCCTGGCCGGCCCCTGCGCCGTGCTCGTGGAATCCCTGCTCAGGAGCGCCCCCGGCCTGCGGATCCTGGCGACGGGGCGGCGCTCCCTCGGCGTCGTTGGCGAGCACCTGCTGCCGGTCGGCCCCCTGCCGTCCGCCGACGCCGTCGCCCTGCTGATCCACCGCGCCGGCCGCGCGATCACCGACCTGGACCGGAAGATCGCGGCCAGGCTGTGCGAAGAGCTCGGCCGGATGCCCTCCGCGATCGAATCGGCCGCGGTACGGCTGCGCGACACGCCGGATCTGGCGATCGAGGCACTGCTCGACGACCCCGTCCACGAGACGTCCGCCAGGAGGGCGCTGGAGCGCACCATCGAGCTCTGCTCGCCCGCGGAGCGGCTCGTGTGGGCCGGACTGGCGGGTTTTCGCGGACCGTTCGGCCTGGCGGAGGCCGAACGAGCCTGCCCGGACGGGCCGCCGCCCGGCGAGTTCCTCGACGCCCTCATCGGTCTGATCGACAAGTCGGTCCTGCTCCGCGAGGAGAGCGACGGGGAGGTGCGCTTCCGCGTGCCCGACGCCGTACGCGGCCACACCGTCAGGCTCCCACGCGGCCCCGGCGCGACCGAGGCCGAACGGCCCGCCGATCTGCCACCGCGCGAAGACGGGCGCCGGAGAGAGCCGCCCCTGGGAGAGCGACCCGGGAGAGACATCGAACCCGCGCGGCCGCGCGGTGGGCCCCGCCCCATGGGCGGCGCGGCCCGCGTGAGCGATCTGGAACGCCCCCGAGTGCTGACCCGCCGCGAGCACGAGGTCGCCGAACTGGTCGCGGACGGCCTGTCCAACCGCGAGGTGGCCGAGAAGCTGGTGATCTCCAAGCGCACCGCCGAGGCGCACATGGAGCACATCCTGGCCAAGCTCAACTTCTCCTCCCGCACCCAGGTCGCCGCCTGGGTCGCCCAGCGGCGCGGTGACCGGTGATCGGGAACCTGCCCGCCGAGCCGGCCAGCTTCGTCGGCCGCGCGGAGGAGCGGGAGCGTGTCGCGGGGCTGCTGGGCCGTACCCGCCTGGTCACCCTCACCGGCGCGGCAGGAGTGGGCAAGAGCAGACTCGCGCTGCGGGTCGCGGCGGACGCGCACCGGCGCTTCCCCGACGGTGTCTGGCTGGTGGAGCTCTCCTCACTGCGGAACCCGCGAGGGCTCGCGCCGCTGGTGAGCGAGACACTCGGCGGCCCCGACGACTCCGGCGCGCGGGAGGTGGACGCGCTCGCCGAGCACATCGGCGGCAAGCGGATGCTCCTCGTCCTCGACACGTGCGAGCACCTGCTGGGCGCGTGCGCCGACCTGGTCGGCGAGCTGCAGGAGCGATGTCCGTGGCTCCGCGTCCTGACCACGGGCAGGGAGCCCCTCGACGCGCCGGGCGAACACGTCGTGACCGTCCTCCCGCTCGGAGACGACGCGGTCACGCTTTTCGCCGACCGGGCCGTGGCCACGGTGCCCGACTTCGTGGTCGACGGGACCAACCGCGACCAGGTCGTACGGCTCTGCGAAGACCTCGACGGCGTTCCGCTCGCGATCGAACTGGCCGCCACCCGGCTGCGGGCGCTGTCCGTCACGGACATCACCGCCCGGCTTCCCGATCGGTTCCGGCTGCTACGCCGCGCCGACTGCGATACGGGCGAGAGCAGGCACCGGACGCTCCGCACCGCGATCGGCTGGAGCCACGAGCTGTGCGAACCGCGCGAGCGGCTGCTCTGGGCCAGGCTGTCGGTGTTCTCCCACGGCTTCGACCGCGAGACGGCCGAGGACGTCTGCGTGGGGGACACACTCTCGCGCCGCGACGTGTTCGCCCTACTGGCCCGGCTCGTCGAGAAGTCCGTCCTGCTGCGCGAGGGCGACCGCTACCGCCTGCTGCACGCCGTACGCGCCTACGGGGCGGAGCGGCTGCGGGAGTTGGGCGAGGAGGAGGCCACCCGCCGGCGCCATCGGGACGCGTACCTGCGGCTCGCCCGCAGGGCGGAGGCGGAGTGGGCCGGGCCCGCGCAGGCCGCGTGGGCTCGCCGGATGACCGAGGAGCTGCCGAACTTCCTCGCGGCACTCGATCATTCCCTCGCGGAGGATCCGCGGGCCGCGGTCGAACTCGCCGGGACGCTGTGGCCGCTCTGGATCGCCTGCGGCCACCACCGCGAGGGCCGCCGCTATCTGGACCGGGCGCTCGCGGCCACCGACAGGCCGACCCCTCACCGCGTCAAGGCCCTCTGGGCCGCCGCGTGGGTGGACGCCAGGCACTTCGACGTACACCGGGCCCGTACGCGCATGGAGGAATGCCGTCGCGGCCCGGGGACCGCCGTGTGGGGGAAGCACGCCGAGGCCCTGGTCGCGTTCGCCGCCGGCGACGACGAGAACGCGGTCCTGAGCTTCGAGGAGGTGCTCGCGGCCCGAGGTCGCCCCGGCCCCGTATGGCTCCTCGGCCAGAGCCCCGCCTGCGTCCTCAGCCAGGCGGGACTGTCTCTGGCCAGGTCGGGCGGCGAGCGCGCCAGAGCCGTTCTGGACGACGCCATGTGGCGGAGCGCGCTCACGGGAGACTGCTGGAGCCGGTCGGTCGCGCACCAGGGCCTGGCCGTCCTCGGCTGGGAGAACGGCGACCTGGTCGGCGCGGAGGAGCAGAACCGGGAGTCGATCCGGCTCAGCCGCGACCTCGGCGACCTGGCCGGCGCGCTCGTCGGGTTCGAGATCCAGGCGTGGATCGCCGCCGCCACCGGCAGGGGAAGGCTCGCCGCGACCCTGCTGGGAGCCGTGGACGGACTCGGCGGCGCGGTCGGCATCCGGCTGGACGAGGCGCCCTACTGGGGCGCCCGCCACTCCACGTGCGCGGACATCGCGCGCGGCCTCGTCGGCGGTCCCGCGTTCCGTACGGCCGTCGCCGACGGTGCCGCCCTCGACCTGGACGCGGCCTACCGCCGGGCGCTGGGCGATCCGCCCAAGGAGGGCGCCGGTCTGACCCCGAGGGAGTCCCAGGTGGCCGAGCTGATCGCGGACGGGCTGTCGAACCGCGAGCTCGCGGAACGGCTGATGATCGCCGAACGCACGGCCGACACCCACGTGGAGAACATCCTGGCCAAACTCCGCATGTCGTCCCGCGTGCAGATCGCGGCCTGGGTCGCGGTACGGCGCTCCGCACGGCACTAGTGGCCCGTCACCGAATCTCGGCCGGGTAATTGATCTCCAGCGGTGAACCCGTCAGGCTGGCTG